>JBPCWG010000524.1:0-21841 GCA_051009705.1 Methyloligellaceae bacterium
AGTCGCTTGAATGCTGCGGATTCGAATGGCAGCAAATTCATGACATGATCAATATAAGACCGCATTTTTGCCGCGCGGCCCGGTCGCCAGGCCCAGACCGTAGGAGGGGCATAATTCAAGATCGGGATCTGAGGCGCATGTTTTCGAATTCTCCGGGCAATCGGGTGGGTAAACTCCGGACTGTCAATAATTACAATGATATCGGGTACAAACAGATGTGCGGCCCCCACCGTTTTGTAGACGCGCCGAACCAAAACCGGCAATCTCTTGGCGATCTCCACAACGCCCATGACCGCGATATCTGACAATGGAAACAGGGAATTTAAACCCTGGGCTTCCATGGCCGCCCCGCCGACGCCGGCGAATTGGATCTTTCCGTCATGCAGTTGATTTAGCGCTTGCATAAGTTTGCCACCCAGCATATCGCCGGAATGCTCGCCAGCGACAATAAACACCTTTGCCGGTTCTGAACTTTCTGGGGTTGAAACGCGATGTATATCAACGGCCATCTATACAATCCTGTAGACACTGTTACTGGAGAAAGGCAATTGACTTAAACTCGTTCGGACGAACTATCGACACCAATCAAAAACATTTTTTGCGAATCTGCAATCTCGACCATACGCTCCTTATCAGCAAGCAGGACACCACCGGCGGAGATGGCAATACCCGCAAGTCCGGCCTCAGAGGCCAGTTCGACAGTACGGGAACCGACGGTGGGCATGTCTATGCGTTGCTCCTGAGTTGGTTTGGGACACTTCACAAGCACGCCTGTGCGTTTTTTCTTGCCTTGTTCACCCCATTGGCGAAGATCGGAGCATCTCCCCAACATGGAATCCGTTCCCTCCGCAGCCTCAACAGCCAGCACGTAGTCACGGGAAATGACAGCGGCTTGCCCCACATCAAGCTTTCCCAGGGTTCTGACCACGTTCAGTCCTGTTTCTATATCCTGTTCATCCCGGATCGTTGGCTGGTATTTTCCCAATACTCCCACTCCGGCCAGCAGCGCCGGAGCTATTTCATGCGCGCCTTTGACGCTGAATCCATGTTTTTCGAAAAACTTAACGATCCCCGAAAGGATTGTATCGTCCCCGCCAATGGTCAGGCTCATCAGAAACGGCATGTTCTTGACAGCGCCAAAATCAAACTTCACCTGGCTGAGATCCGGTCTTGTCACTGATCCAATAATGACAATTTCCTTGCAATTCTGTTGTTCAAGTATTTTCAGCAGATGCCCCAGCTCTCCCCACTTCATCCAGTCATGGGAGTAGGTACTGATTTTCTCTGAAGCCTCCCCGTCAATTCCGATGACGTGGACATTGCGTCCCTGCGCCAGGCCGGCATCGGCGATAAGAAACGGCATGTTCCCACCGCCCGCAATAATACCCAGCGTATTTTTGGTGTCCTGGGATGGCATAATCAAATACCTGAAATAACTGCATCACTCTGACTGGACAGCGTGTGCTGCTAACCATTGTTACGAGGAATACACAGGGAACGATCAGATTCCGTCCGGATAAAATTTATCACCCGCATTACGTTCTCATCCTTGGCAAACATTTTTTCCGTATCCTCAAGGCGTTCGACAATTGTCCCTTCGGTGGAGAAGATCAGGCGATAGGCTTTTCTTAAATTGTGAATCTTTTCCCGCTCATACCCGCGTCGCTTAAGACCTACGATATTCAATCCGTTCAAATAGGCGCGATTTCCCAACGCCATGCCGAAGGGAATGACATCATTTTCAATCCCGGACATCCCGCCGATAAATGCATAGGCTCCGACACGAACAAACTGATGAACGGCGGACAACCCACCCAAAATGACAAAGTCTTCAATGATGCAATGGCCACCAATTGTGGCATTGTTTGCGAAGACCACATGCTCACCAACCTGACAATCATGGGCTACATGGGAACCGGCCATAAAAAATCCCTGATTTCCCACACGGGTAACGCCCCCCCCTTTTGAAGTTCCCGGGTTCATGGTGACATATTCCCGGATAACGTTTTTTTCCCCGATTTCCAGCCGGCTCTCCTCGCCTTGAAAGCTGAGATCCTGCGGTGATTGTCCAAGAGAGGCAAATGGGAATATTTCCGAGTCCCGCCCTATCCGTGTCCTGCCGTCGATTACGATGTGAGAATGGAGTTTAACATTATCCTCCAAAATAACATCCGGACCGATGACACAAAGCGGACCGACCGTGATATTGGATCCGAGCGTGGCGCCGGGATCAATGATCGCTGAGTTATGAATATTAGACATCTATTTGGGCTTCATCCACGATCATGGCGCTGATTTCAGCTTCCGTTACTAAGAGACCATCAACTTTGGCTTCACATTTAAATCGCCACGTCCGTCCGCGGCTGCGTATTTTTTCCACATGAAAATGCAGGGTATCACCGGGAAGTACCGGACGGCGAAAACGCGCCCGGTCAATAGCCATAAAGTAAACCAGCTGCGGCTCATATTCCTGATCAATGTTGGCCACGCATAAGGCGCCCGCTGTCTGGGCCATACCTTCGATAATGAGAACGCCGGGCATGACCGGAAAAGCGGGAAAATGCCCCTGAAAGTGGGGCTCGTTTATTGTGACATTCTTGATCCCGATACCTGACTTGTCCTCATCCATTTCAATGATTTTATCAACCAGCAGAAAAGGATATCGATGAGGCAGCAGTTTCAGGAGACGAACAATATCTGCGGTACCCAATTCTTTTTTGTTGTCTGCTTCATCCATACACCCTCTCCATCTCTGGTAGATCAAGACACAATTACATTCACGCAAAATGCAATTGTAATATTTCAATTATTCCAGTTATTTATTTCTTTTTCGCAAGCTGTTTGAGAACAGTCAACTCTCTAAACCAATCGGCAACTGGCTTGGCGGGGGTCCCCCCCCATCTTCCGCCGGCAGGTACATTGTCCTTAACCGAGCTGCTGGCTGCGATCTGAGCACCCATTCCGATTGTTATATGGCCATTTACGGCAACCTTACCGCCGAGTGCAACGAAATCTTCGAGAGCGGTCGAACCGGCAATTGCCGCGCCCGATACTATGATACAATGGCGGCCTATACTGACATTATGGCCGATCTGGACGAGATTATCGATCTTGGTCCCTTCACCGATGATCGTGTCAGACAAGGCACCCCGATCGATCGTAGTATTGGCACCAATGTCCACTTTATCCTGCACAATCACGCGTCCGATTTGATAAACCTTGGTATGTCCCGTCGGACCCATGGCATAGCCAAATCCATCCTTTCCGATGCAAACGCCGGCATGGATAATGACATCGTTACCGATTAAGCAGTGTCCCAACGAAGCATTAGCACCGACATAGCAATCACGACCAATATAAACGCGATATCCGATTACGGCGCCTGCGCAAATCCGCGTATTTCGCCCAATCTTGGTTTCGGGTCCGATAAGTGCCCCGGGCTCGATAACAACGCCTTCTTCCAGTTCAGCCGAAGGATCTATCCATGCATTGCCGGGGTGCGCCCCATCTTTTTCTAAAGTTGCGTTGCCAAATACCAGCGGATACTTCGACGAGGGGTAAAAGAGCTGCGGAGCGCGGGCAAATCGATTGTAGGGCTCTGCAGTAATGAGACAAATGAGATCATCCGGTGCGCGCTTTACAGCGGCTGAGGAGAGAATACAGGCCGAAGCACTTGTTGTTTCCAGAAAGTTAAAATACTTTCGGTTGTCCACGAAAGTGATATGGCCTTTGCCGGCCTCATGTACCGGTTTCACATCTTCTATAAGCTGCGAAAGATCGCTGCCATCCGCAGGCTTGGCGTCAATTGATTCAGCGACATCCTGAAGTGTAAATGGCCCGGCCCTCTCAAAGAATCCCGGATGTTCCATGCTGAAATTCAAAACCTGTGATTGATCTAAAAGAAGTCATTGTTGACATGCCGCGATAGTATAGCCCCGAAGCTGACGACGGACGACAAAAAATGATTTTTTCAGCAATTTTGTTGTTTAGAACTGCGTCGAAGCCCCAAATCTGAAAGCCTCTTCCTCGTCAAACGATTCTGAGGAGATCACGTAGGCAAAATCGGCGCGCAACGGTCCCAATGGAGATTCCCAAAGGATACTGGCGCCAACCGAAGCTCTGAGGCTGTCGCTATCAAAAAAGCCTTGGCCACCGCCGGGGGGTGTAGCAACATCATAGAGTGATCCGGCATCCGCAAAGATAGCACCGCCCAGCCCAAGTTCTTCGGGAACAAACGGGATCGGGAAACGTGCCTCGATTGTACCCGCATAAAAAATGGTGCCACCGAGTGAGTCGCCATCATCATCACGCGGACCATATCCGGACCGTGCAAAGCCTCGGATTGTTTCTCCACCTTTATAGAAAGAGTCGACCAGGCGTACATCCTGACCATCCCAGCCGGTTATATGCCCGCCGACCAGGCGACCGACCAAGACGATTTTATCCCGGATCGGGTAATAAGCACGCGCTTCACCCACTGTACGAAGATAATTGACATCACCTCCGACGCCTGCAAGTTCCTGCGAAAGAGACAGATAGATACCTTTACTGGGATTTCGCTTAATATTTCGTGTATCATAAGAAATTGTATACCCAATGGATGAAATATTACTTACACCATCGATATCCTGAATAGCCTGCGAAGCACCATCCTCAGCTTCGATATCTTCCCGGACAAATGTATAGCGTGTTGTAAACCAGATGTTTTCAGATATTGGAAGTCCTAGGCGAAGACTGCCCCCAGTCTTTTTACTCTTATATGAGGACTCATCCGTGTAATCGACTTCTTTGTGGAAGACATCAAAACCGGCCGACAGATTGCGCCCCAAAAATCTAGGCTCAGTAAAGGCCAGATCAATCTGGGCCCTCTCGAAACTGCCACCCAGTTTCAGACGAATAAACTGACCTCGCCCCATGAGGTTACGTTCCGAGATACTGATATCCCCGATAACACCTTCCTGGGTTGAGTATCCGACGCCGAATGACAATTCGCCCGTAGACTCCTCGATCACATTGACGTTGAGTACGATTCGATCGGCGGCACTTCCGCGCTGTCTGCTAATCGTGACTTTCTTGAAGAACCGGAGGGCGACAAGGCGCTGGCGTGCACGATCAACAAGCAGTCTGTTGTAGGCATCCCCTTCCTCAATTCTAAACTCACGACGAATTACGTAGTCCAGTGTGCGTGTGTTTCCGATAATATTTATGCGTTCAATATAAACCCGCGGACCCTGCTCTATAACGTAATTTACGCCAATGGCGCGTTCGATCGGGTCCCGATCGGCGCGTGGTCGCACACGGGCAAAGGCATAGCCTTTCTCCGATACGGCAACAGTCAGAGCTTCAATTGTCTTATCAACTTCGGAAGCGTTATAGGTTCGGCCGGTTCGAGTCTTCAATTGTGAGCGTAGAGAATCCGGGTCGAGATCTGATAAGGACGTCTCTATCAAAATGTCGCCAAATCGGTAGGGATCCCCTTCTTCAACTGTAAACGTGATGTAAAAACCCGTTCCTGCCGGATCCAAATCCGCTACAGCAGAAATAACGCGCGCATCCGCATATCCGTTTTTTAGATAGTGCTGGCGCAGCAATTCACGATCCAGGTTCAATCTGTCGGGATCATAGATATCCGTCGGTTTCAGGAAACTCAGGAGATTTGTCTGCGACGTGGTTATCACGCTGCGCAACTGTTTGTCCGAAAATGCCGAGTTGCCTATGAAGTTTATGCTCTTAACCTTGGTGCTCGGCCCTTCATAAATCTCGTAGACCAAATCAACCCGATTATGATCGAGTTCAATAATCTTGGGATCAACGGCGGCCGCAAATCGTCCGTTTCTTGAATAAACATCCAAAATACGCTGAACGTCCGCCTGCACTTTGGCGCGGGTAAAAACCGACCGCGCCTTTAGCTGAACCTCTGAACCCAGCGTCGGGTCATCAACTTCTGAATTCCCTTCAAAAGCAACCTGGTTGATAATTGGATTTTCGACGACAGTAACAATAACCGTTCCGCCGCTTTTGCGAATTTTAACGTCCGAAAACAAACCCGTTGAAAACAGCGCTTTTAATGACGCGTCGACTTTGTAAGCTTCGTAACGATCACCGGGACTAAGCTGCATATAGGTGCGAACGGTTTCCGGCTCCACTCGCCGGTTTCCCTCGACCTGGATATTTTGGATGCTTCCACCGGATTGCGCGTGTGCGTCATTGTTTCCCGTATAACAGAAAACAATGAGAACAAAGGCTACGACAATGGTTAAACCGTGCCTTAAGGATAGGTCGACCATCTTTATCATTCTTGTATTGTGCCCCTTTAACGCCTGCGTTCTATGCCCCAATTGCATGTAAGAACTTGGCAATCATTTATGGCCGTTTTTTGTTTGTTTTAACCGATTCCCACCGCTCCTGAAAAGGGCACAATGGACACAGTCGTTAACTTTATTAAGAAGTTTTAGTTAACTCGGCGGCTACCCTAGGGACAAAAGGTGAACAAGGTCGTTCCAGGTCGCAAATATCATCAGCATGAGGACCAGAGCAAGTCCAATTCTAAATCCAAATTCCTGGGTACGTTCGTTCAGAGGTCTGCCGCGTACAAATTCGATGAAATAGAACAGCAGATGGCCACCATCGAGCATAGGGACCGGGAACAGATTCAACAGGCCAATACTGATCGATAGTATTGCTGTTAGATTGAGCAGCGGTAACCAGCCATCGGTTGCGACCTGTCCTGATACCTGAGCAATTCTGATCGGGCCCCCAAGCTGGTTAGCCGACTCGGAGCCGACGATGACTTTCCTAATATAATCTAGTGTACTGGTAATAACGAACCAGGTGCGCTCAACGCCCATACCGGTTGCTGTGAGAGGATCATACTGTTCATAGGTCCAGTCTTCCGGCTTTGTTGTGCGTCGTATGCCTAACAGGCCAATATTCAGCTTGTTGCCAAAGCGATCTGTGATTTCCTGTCGTTTCGGTGTTGCAAGAAGTGTTACTTCGGAACTGTTTCTTTTTACCTTAAATGACAACTCTTCGCCGGGGCTGGAGCTTACAATCTGCTGCATTTTGGCGAATGTATCGATCTTTTTGTTGTTGATCTCAAATATGACATCTCCAACTTCAAATCCAGCTTCCTGCGCGGCGCTGTTTGCGGAGATCTCATCAACGCGCGCGATTGTTGTCCGCTGGCCTACAGTGGCGAATATGAAGGCAAATATACCGATAGCGAGGATAAAATTTGCGATGGGACCGGCAGCAACAATGGCCGCCCTTTGACCAACGGATTTGTCCTGGAAGCTCCCCTGACGTTCCTCTTCGCTCATCGCATCATAGGTTGTTCGATCGGGAACGCTTGCCGCATTCTCATCATCGAGGAATTTGACATAACCGCCGAGAGGTACCCATGCGAAGCGCCATCTCGTGCCCTTAGAATCATCGAAACCAAAAATTTCCCTGCCAAATCCGACCGAGAACGTCTTAACCGTCACCCCGCACCAGCGTGCAACCAGGAAATGTCCGAGTTCGTGGATAAAGACAATAACGGTCAGAATGAATAAAAACGGCCAAATCCAATTCAGATACCCCACGAACTGAGAAAGAATTTCCATGAATCTAATTCTCCGAAATCGAATTCCGCCTAGTTTTTTTGTTTGTACAGAGCGGGATAATATTAGCTGATATAGTGATTTAGCAACGACTGTGCCAGTTTTCTAGATTCTTCATCAATTACAAGCACTTCCTCGATCGTACTTAATGACCGGGGCGGACTGTCCGCATGCATCTGATTCAATACCGATTCGATGAGTTTCGGTATAGCAGCAAAAGATAGGGTGCGATTCAAAAAGGCTTCCACGGCAATTTCATTTGCCGCATTCAGTGCAACACCACCAAACGCCCCTTCTTCCAATATTTCTCTGGCAATTCTAAGACAGGGAAACTTATTTTCATCGGGCTTGAAAAAGGTTAATTGCCCAATTTTTGCGAGATCAAGCCGCTCCGTCGGTGTTTCCATCCTGTTTGGCCAGGCCAGACTATATGCGATCGGTGTACGCATATCGGGCGTGCCCAGTTGTGCCAGCACTGATCCATCGCGATAAGACACGAGACCGTGAACAATCGATTCCGGGTGTACCAGGATTTCCAATTGTGAAGGAACGACGGGAAAAAGATGAAAAGCTTCGATGAGCTCCAAGCCTTTGTTCATCATGGTCGCAGAATCTATGGATATTTTTGCACCCATGGACCATGTGGGATGCCTCAATGCGTCTTCGGGTTGGGCGTTCTGTATATCCTCTGCGGGCCAATTTAAAAATGGACCACCCGAAGCGGTCAACGTGATTTTGTCGATTTCGCCAATATTTGAACTTTGGGTAGACTGAAATATTGCCGAATGTTCTGAATCCACTGGCAGTAGATTGGCTGATGCGCTGCTCACTTCGTTCATGAACAGGTTTCCAGCACAGACAAGACATTCCTTATTCGCCAAAGCAACCGTATTACCTTGCCTGATGGCGGCCAGGGTCGGTTGCAGTCCGGCGGCCCCGACAATTGCCGCCATTGTCCAATCGGCTGACAGGCTGGCGGCGTGTATCAACGCTTCTCTACCTGCAGCAGCTTCAACCTTTGTTCCCGCCAGAGCCGATTTGAGACTGGAATATGCCTTGTCATCGCCAATGACGGCGAATTCCGCATTATGATTGATGGATAGTTCCGCTAGTTTTTCAACATTCGTCTGAGCCGTTAAGGCCACGACACTAAACTTGTCCCTGTTGCGGCCAATCAAGTCCAGGGTATTTTGTCCCACACTTCCAGTAGCACCGAGAATCGAGATGCGCTGGATGGATGGGGTAACAATTGATTGTAATGCTTCAGAGTTTATCGTCATTCGGCCTGGTTCCGCTCATCTTCCCATTCTTGCCCAACGGGTTTACGCAATATTGGAGGCGTCAACTTGTCCCAAGAAGCGCATGCGCCGGATGACTGGCCCCTGAGGCCCAAGCGTACAAGGCGGCTGCAACAACTACCATGATTAGCCCATCAACCCTATCGAGTACACCCCCATGCCCGGGAATAAGCTGGCTCGAATCTTTTCGGTCAAAATGCCGTTTGAGGCTCGATTCCAAGAGATCACCCAATTGACAGGCTACGCTCAAACAAATTGCCACCATAACAACGGTAGGATCAAACGATTGGATCAGCGTCAATTGAAACAACAGGGCGACAAGTATGGCTCCCCCGAGTCCTCCGAGTGCGCCGGACCATGTTTTTTTAGGCGAGACACGTGGCCACAATTTCGGACCGCCAAAATGACGTCCCACAAAATAGGC
Source organism: Methyloligellaceae bacterium (assembly GCA_051009705.1). GTDB lineage: Bacteria > Pseudomonadota > Alphaproteobacteria > Rhizobiales > CAYWUX01 > JANQOC01. The sequence goes on from JBPCWG010000524.1 coordinate 9,324, forward strand.
CATACTGTCGGTCATCCAGACTATGAGACATAAATAGAATACCAGGATGGCCCCCGACGTATCGGCTTGACGCAGATAAACCAGGGCAATGGCTGGAGGTCCTAAATACAGCAGACCAAATCCAACCCAGATAAAATCTTGCCGGCGTCTGCTGATAGCAAAGAATATTGCCGCCAACAATAAGAGTATAAACACAGAATAATTGACGTGTCCTAGGTAAAGAAAAACAACCGAACACACTCCCGTTGCACCTTGCAGCAACGCAATCCAATCCCAGGAAGCATCTCGGCTCATGTGCCCCCACTCCCAGACCATGGCCAGAAACAAAATCAGAACGAATCCAATAAAGATCCAACCGCCCCAGTAGATGGTTGCCAGTGTAATGGTGCCAAGGACAAGAGCGGAAATTATCCTGAGCTTGAGTTCCGAACTCTTGGGTTCAGGCAGTGAGCGGTTGGGTTCCGACTTCATTGAATTTCAGTCAAGGCAATGGTTTTTCGGAGAGACCACCGAACCGCCGATTCCGCCCCTGATACTCCTTGAGAGCCTCACTAAAGGCATTCTCATCGAAATCCGGCCAAAGCAAATCCGTAAAGACAAACTCGGTGTAAGCAGATTGCCAAAGCAAAAAATTGCTCAGTCTCGATTCGCCGCTAGTGCGGATGAGCAAATCAGGATCCGGAATACCAGCCGTGTCCAACTGACTGTCAATGAACTCCGGTGTCACATCCTTGGGTTCGATAGTTCCGGATTGCACATTTTGAGCTATCTGGCGGACAGCACGTGTAATCTCGTCGCGACTACCATAGTTAAAGGCGACAATAAGTTGCAATCCTTTATTGTTCATCGTGAGTTCTTCTGCCTCACGAACCATATGCAGAATATCTTTGTCGACTCCGTCACTGGCACCGATCATACGGATCCGGATATCTTTGGTGTGAAGCTCTGCCAGGTCCTGACGAATAAATCGTTTGAGCAGGCCCATGAGTTCCATAATTTCCGACTCCGGCCGCGACCAGTTTTCAGAAGAGAAACAAAATATTGTCAGGAATGAAATGCCTTGCTCGATTGCGGCCTTAACGACACGGCGAACACTCTCAACACCACGCTGATGCCCGACGGCTCGCGGGAGCCCCCGTTTGGCAGCCCAACGCCCGTTACCATCCATAATTATTGCGACGTGTTGTGGGAGCTCAGCAACTGAGTTCACCTGGAGCGTATGATTTTCATCAAGCATTTCACAACTACCCCGGTATCAAGACAGAGATTTTGCAGTCAATATCTTCCAGAAAATACAGCATCTACTAGTAACTACCGCCTGTCATGGCGATTTTAATCAAACTTGCATAATTTCATTTTCTTTGGCGGCTAAAGCTTCATCAATTTCCTTGATCAGATTGTCAGTCAGATCCTGCACCTTCTGGCCCTGGGTGTGTTGTTCGTCCTGGCCGATGTCACCTTCTTTTTCCAGCTTTTTCAGCTGCTCCAGGCCATCGCGACGAACATTGCGTACGGCGACCTTCGCCTGCTCGGCATATTTCGCGGCAATTTTCGAAATCTCTACCCGACGTTCTTCATTGAGTTCTGGAATTGGCAGTCTGAGAAGCTGGCCGTCGACAATCGGATTCAATCCCAGATCGGATTCACGAATTGCCTTTTCCACTACCTGAACCTGGCTCTTATCCCAAACCTGCACCGAAATAACTCGCGGCTCCGGAACAGAGACCGTGGCAACCTGGTTCAAAGGCATGGATGAACCGTAGGCATCAACTGTTATTGGATCCAAGAGGTTTACCGACGCCCGACCCGTTCTCAATCCCGAATACTCCTGTTTGAGGACCGAAAGAGCTCCCTGCATGCGCCTTTCAAGATCAGCTATATCAAATTCATTACTCGACATATCAATTCCTCCGATCTGCGAGGTGTCACGAAGCTTCGAACATGATCGTTTCTTGTCTAATGCTCTGATCGAGGTCAGCCTACTCCGATTTCCAAAGCAGGTATAGTCTCCCTGCCCAATAACCCTAACTAACTCGGGTAAAGACAGCATTATTGTTCAAAACTTTGGAAAAATTGTCATTTTCTTTGATAGAAAAGACAATAACCGGAAGACTGTTATCCCGGGCCAGGGCGATGGCTGCTCCGTCCATGACTTTCAAATCCTGGGCCAGGACTTCACGATAGGACAATGTGTCGAATCGCTTCGCCTTTGGATCGATATTGGGATCTGCCGAGTAGACCCCGTCAACCTGGGTCCCCTTGAGAAGCACATCGCAATTCATCTCGATGGCGCGAAGCGCGGCAGCTGTATCTGTGGTGAAAAACGGGTTCCCTGTTCCCGCAGCAAAAATCACCACATGGCCCATTTCCAAGTGGTGCAGGGCCCGGGGTCGGACATAAGGTTCACATACCGTGTCCATGGGTATGGCAGACAGCGTCCGGGCTGTGACACCGCATTTCTGCAAGGCATTTTCAAGAGCGAGGGCATTCATCACCGTCGCCAGCATTCCCATATAGTCGGCGCTGGCCCTGTCCATGCCTTCGGTGGCAGCCGAGAGACCTCGAAAAATATTTCCACCGCCGACGACACAACAGACTTCAATTCCAAGCTCTGTTCCCCTTTTGATGTCATTGGCCATGCGTTCGACAGTTGGAACATCGATCCCATAGCCGGCCGATCCCATCAAGGCTTCTCCTGAAAGCTTGAGCAGGACACGGCTGTAATTGCTGTTTTTCTTGTTCACAAATCAATCCCTCAGTGCAAACGCTTAGTATTCAATCTGCCGTCAGGTCGGAAGCACGTGCAGCGATTTGTGTAAGGGAACAATCGTTCAATCTAGCTCGATGCTGCCGCGGCTACTTCTGCGGCAAAGTCTTCTTCCTTGCGCTCAATTCCCTCACCCAGTTCAAAGCGGATAAATTCCGTTACTTTGATAGGAGCACCGACATCGCTTTCAGCCACCTTGATCGCCTTCTCGACGCTGTTTTCTCCGTCAATCACAAATGTTTGGGACAGAAGCACAACTTCTTCGAAAAATTTCCGGAGGCGGCCTTCGACCATTTTTTCAATAATGTTTTCCGGTTTTCCCGACTCCCGCGCCTGCTCCGTCAAAACCGCACGTTCGCGTTCGACAATATCCTGATCAAGCTCGTCCGAACTCACACTCAAAGGCCGGCTGGCTGCAATATGCATGGCTACCTGTTTACCAAGCGCTGCGAGTTTTTCCTTGTCTCCAGAGGATTCGAGGCCAACGAGGACTCCAATTTTTCCGACATTCTCAGAAATTGAGTTATGCATATAGGCAGAAACGACGCCTTCCGAAACACCGACCTGGGCGGTCCTTCGAAGCGACATATTTTCCCCGATCGTACCGATCATCTCGGTCAAGTAGTCCCCTACGGATTTATCGCTGCCGGGAAAAGGAAGTCCGGCCAGCTTGTCGACATCCCCGCCCCCCTGTTGTGCTACAGATGCGATCGAGCGGACAAGATCCTGGAACTGATCATTTCTGGCAACGAAATCCGTTTCCGAATTCACTTCGACGATGGCCCCGGAGTTCGTATCCGTCGTGATGCCAATCAGACCTTCGGCAGCAACCCGGCCGGCCTTCTTCGCGGCTTTTGCCAGTCCCTTCGTCCGCAACCAATCAACGGCTGCATCGGTGTCACCATTAGTCTCGTTCAATGCGGTCTTGCAATCCATCATGCCTGCGCCTGTCTTGTCGCGCAGTTCTTTAACCATTGAAGCTGTAATTTTGCTCATTGTCCTTAGATCTCATCTTTTGATAAAATTAGCTATCAGCAAAAGTCTTAATTCAAGCCGCTTCTTCGGCAAGTTTTTTTGCCTGTGCCAGCCAGTCATCCCGCTCAATACGACCCTTGAACTTCAGGGCGTCATCAACTGCGGCAATATCCTCAGGCGTGAATGCAGCGATCTGCCTATAATGATAGATACCCATGGAATTCAGTTTTTCCTCGAGCACCGGACCGACACCGGAAATTTTTTTGAGGTCATCGGCTTCCCCTTCCAGGGCGTCCAGGCCTTTGAATGCAGACACCTGAACTTCTTCGGCTTTAGCTTCAGTATCCACCCCATTAGCCTTGACTTCTTCAGGCTTGGCTTCCTGTGTCTCCTGGGTTTTAACGTCTTCAGCCTCAGACGCAGGTGTTTCCTTTGCTTCCGGCGCTTGCTGGGAATCGTCCCCTAGGGACTGCTCCATTGGCGCTTCGGCAGCACCGATATCGATGCCACTGTCGACCTGCCCTCTTTCAATTCCATCGATCGCCGCTCGGGCTATTAAATCGCAATACAAGCTGATCGCCCGGCTGGCATCGTCATTTCCCGGAATTGGGATATTGACAACATCGGGATCAGAGTTGCTGTCAACAATGCCGATGACCGGAATTTTCAGCTTTTTGGCCTCGGCCACAGCGATGGATTCCTTATTGGTATCCACGACAAAGAGGATGTCGGGTATGCCACCCATATCCTTGATGCCACCCAAAGACCGTTCAAGCTTGTCGCGCTCCAGGGTGAGTTTTAAAAGCTCTTTCTTTGTCAATCCGTGGGTTTCACCTTCCAGACGTTCCTCAAGAGTCCGCAACTGCCGGATGGAATTGGAAATTGTTTTCCAGTTCGTCAGAGTTCCACCGAGCCATCGGTGATTGACGAAATATTGCGCACATTGTTTGGCCGAGTCTGAAACTGCATCCGTTGCCTGTCTTTTCGTTCCCACAAATAGAACGCGTCCACCCTTGGCCACCACGTCACTTACCTTGACAATGGCCTGATGCAGCAGGGGAACCGTTTGTGCCAGATCGATTATGTGAATATTGTTCCGGGTTCCAAAAATGTACGACCCCATTTTTGGATTCCAGCGATGTTTTTGATGTCCGAAATGAACGCCAGCTTCCAGTAGCTCGCGCATGTTAAATGTTGGCAGCGCCATTGGCCCGCTCTCCTTATTTCCGGTTTAACCGCCGCGGCCATCTAGACATTGATGGGAAATTGACCCCAATGCCACCGGGACAGTCATCACTGAAACTCACGTGTATGATCACATGCTTCAGAGTTGACCGTTTTAAGCCACGTGTGAGATGAGCGCCTTATAGGCGGGTCGGGCCGTGAACACAAGAGAAAAACCGCCAAAATGTAGATTTTTTATGCCCACACCAAGCGTCTGCCGACCTGGTTCATCGAATTGCCTAGCACTCCCGTACATCAAGAATATCCGACAATGTTCTGGCAAGTCCGGCTTGGCGCGGGGAAACGTCGAATTTGCCGGGAAGCGTGATTTGGACCTCTCGATCCAGATCATCAAGATAGGCCACGAGCTGCAACTGACCATTTCCGGGCTGCAGAACCCTGGCTTTGATCTGTTCCAGGGATTCCGGGCGGTCGATTACGATCTGCAGAGTCTGCTGGATCCTCTCGGCAGCGTGATCCAGACTTTCCACCGAGATGACCCGGGTCTTGAGGCTTTCCCCTTCGAATTCCGCATCCACGCGCAGCAATACGGCAGTACCCGGTTCCAGGAGTTCTCGGGAACTGTTTAGCGTATCTGAAAAAACAACCGCTTCGAACTGCCCGGTTTGATCGGAAAAGGCTGCAAAGGCAAACTGATTTCCCGATTTGGACTTACGTTCCTGTTTGTAAACAACAGTTGCCGCGATTAAACCACCGGTGTGTTCAATACGCGCTTCTTCCTCGATCTCTATCCATGTCATGCAGTCCAGCCGGGAAATAACGGTTTGGTACTGATCCAGGGGGTGGCCTGTCAGAAAAAAACCGACGGCGTCGAACTCATAACCCAGTTGATCCATGGGCAGCCATTTGTCGCGTTTCTTCAATGTCAGTTCGAGTTTCTGCTGACCGCCACCAAAAAGATCGTTTTGACCGGACGTTCGGTCGTCATTGGTCTTATTGGCGGTGGCCAGAATGACATCAACATTGTCATAAACTTCAGCGCGATTGGGCGACAGATCGTCGAAAGCGCCTGATGCGGCCAGATTTTCCAGAGCCCGCTTGTTGATGTCCTTAGGATTTACGCGTTCGGCAAAATCCAACAGGGATTCAAAATGCCCGTTCGCCTCCCGTTCCCTGCATAGAGAGACAACCGATTGACGTCCGACATTTTTTAAGGCCGCCAAGGAATAGCGAATAGCTTTCCCTTCCGGTTTAAATTCAACGACTGAATAGTTGATCGAAGGGGGAAGAATATCGATTCCCAGTTGTCTGGCATCCTGGGAAAAGATGTTCAGCTTGTCGGTATTTCCCATATCAAATGTCATTGATGCCGATATGAACTCTACGGGATAATTCGCCTTCAGATACGCTGTGTGATAGGCCAGAAGGGCATAGGCGGCAGCATGGGATTTATTGAAGCCATAGCCAGCGAATTTTTCGACGAGTTCAAATATGAATGCCGCCCGCGATTTGTCGACACTGTTTTCCATCGCGCCTTCAATGAAACGCGATTTCTGGCTGTCCATCTCAGATTTAATTTTTTTGCCCATGGCACGGCGCAAAAGATCCGCTTCGCCCAGTGAATAGCCGGAAAGTTGCTGAGCCACCTGCATCACCTGTTCCTGATAGATGATCACCCCATAGGTTTCTTTCAGGATGGGTTCGATCAGGGGATGCAGGTAATCGACTTCCTCGCGTTCATATTTCCGATTGATGTAGGTTTCGATATTGTCCATGGGCCCCGGTCTATAGAGTGCGACCATGGCAATAATGTCTTCGAACCTATCGGGTTTGAGCTTGCGCAGACTTTCGCGCATGCCCGATCCCTCGAGCTGGAAAACGCCGATTGTGTCACCTCGGGCCATCAATTCATAAGTCGCCCGATCATCCAGGGGCAACAGAGAGGGGTCAATTTTTTCTCCGCGATCGGCAATCAGCTGGATCGTTTTTTCGATGACACTGAGTGTTTTCAGTCCCAGAAAATCAAATTTGACCAGCCCTGCCGCCTCGACCCACTTCATATTGAACTGTGTCGCCGGCAGAGCAGAGCGGGAATCCTGATAAAGTGGAACGAGTTCCGTCAGTTTACGATCCCCGATAACCACACCCGCCGCATGTGTCGACGCGTGGCGATAGAGCCCCTCCAATTTCAGGCCGATATTCAATAGTCTTTCGACAATGGGTTCGCTTTCGCGTGCTTCCCGGATCCGGGGCTCGTCCTCGATTGCCTGCTCAAGAGTCACCGGATTAGCCGGGTTGTTGGGCACCAGTTTGCACAACCGATCCACCTGCCCATAAGGCATTTGCAGAACCCGGCCAACGTCCCTCAGGACCGCTCGTGCCTGCAGTTTTCCATAAGTAATAATCTGAGCAACCCGGTCCTCACCATATTTATCCTGCACATAGCGGATCACTTCATCGCGACGCTCCTGGCAGAAATCAATATCGAAGTCAGGCATAGACACCCGCTCCGGATTAAGAAATCTCTCAAAAAGAAGGTCAAAGCGCAGAGGATCCAGATCGGTGATCGTCAGCGACCAGGCAACCAGAGAACCGGCGCCTGACCCCCGCCCCGGTCCTACCGGGATGCCCTCGGCCTTGGACCCTTTTATAAAGTCGGCGACAATGAGAAAGTATCCCGGGAACTTCATACGCGTAATGACATCGAGTTCAAACGCCAGTCGTTTGCGATAGTCTGCCCTGGATATGCCCGGCGCCATTCCATGGTGTTCGAGACGCAGTTCCAGACCCTCTTCCGCCTGCTTTCTGAGTTCCTCCGCCTCGGCAGCCACAACATTGTCTTCAGAACTTAAATTGTTCGCTACAAACTGGGGCAGTATGGGAGCACGTGTCCGTGGTCGGAACGCGGATCGTTTCGATATTTCGACGGTGTTGGCCAGGGCCTCGGGGAGATCGGCAAAGAGTTGCATCATCTCCGACCGAGATTTGAAACGATATTCAGGTGTAAGTCGACGGCGATCATCTTCAGCAACATATCGTCCGTCGGAAATACAAATCAGGGCATCATGGGCTTCAAAATCTTCCGACTCTGCAAAATACACTTCATTGGTGGCCACCAGCGGAATGTCCCGGGCGTAGGCCAGACCGAGCAAACCGGCTTCGACCTGTTTATCTTCCGGATGCCCCATCCGCTGAATTTCAACATACAAATTTCCTGAAAATATGGACAGCAATTGCGTCAGATAAGTTTGTGCCTGTTCTGATTTTCCGTCTCTCAGGGCAACGTCCAATGGACCCTCGCGACCACCAGTCAGGGCAATCAGACCTTCTGCGTGATTTTGCAGATCTTCGAACCTGATACAAGGTCCGCTGTGATCGTTCGATGTCAAATAACCGGCACTTGCAAGGGCCATAAGGTTTTTATAACCGACTTCATCCTTGGCGAGGATCGAAAGGCATCCCGCCACCTGTTCCCTTTCATTCTGCCCGGCAACATCGTAGACGGAAATATCTTCGTTTTCGTTTGCAAAAACCACATCCAGTGAGATGCCGACAATCGGCTGAATACGAGCCTTTGTCAGGCTTTCGGAAAACTCAAGAGCGCCAAACAGATTATTGCGGTCCATCAGGCCGAGCGCCGGCATATCATCTTTCACAGCCAGTTCCGCCAGCCTGCTGATCGCCAGAGCGCCTTCCAACAGGGAATAGGCGGAATGAACCTTGAGATGGACAAAGCCTGGATCAAATGATGTCATAACATTCGCAATTGTTAGAATTATCAGTGACGTGCATCATGACACTTGGCCATTACACTTGGCCATTGGCCTGATCATCACACGTAGGCCTGAATCCTTCAGATTCGAGATCGAATAGCAAGAGTTCGTCGGCAGGCCTCTGATAATATGGGCAAAAGTTCATGCCCGGTTGCGACTCCCCCCGGATCCTGCTCCAAATAAGGAGTTAAATCAGTATTTTATAGCTGAGGCAAATCCAGCAGTTTTCCATTTTCGAGTTTCACCGTTCGGTCCATCTGCTCGGCAAGGGCATGATTGTGTGTGGCGATAATGGCGCCGAGTTTCTCTGTACGCACGACGTTGAGCAACTGGTCGAACACCCGTTCCGCTGTTGAAGGATCCAGATTGCCGGTCGGTTCGTCAGCAAGTAGCAAGCGGGGCTGATTAGCAATGGAGCGTGCGATCGCCACCCGCTGCTGTTCCCCGCCCGAAAGTTCCGCGGGGCGATGATCGAGCCGGTCTTCAAGGCCCATGAGATTTAGCAGATAACGGGCACGATCCAGGCCTTCGGAACGAGCCTTGCCATTGATCAATTGCGGTAGCAGGATGTTCTCAAGGGCCGTGAATTCTGGCAGGAGCTGATGGAACTGATAGACGAACCCGATATGTTTCCGTCGTAATCGCGTTCTTTCACCATCATTCAATTGCGCACAGTTTTCACCGCTAATCCAAACTTCTCCCTGATCGGGTTTTTCAAGCAACCCGGCAATATGGAGAAGCGTCGATTTACCGGCACCCGAAGGTCCGATAAGCGCCACGGTCTGCGCTTCACCGATATCCGTTGAAGCCCCATCCAGAACGGTTATTTCCCGCGAACCCTGCTGGAACCGGCGCGCGATAGCGCGCAGGGACAGTACCGTGGATTGTTGCACCGAGTTTTCGTACTTATTCATACCGTAATGCTTCCACCGGCTCCATGCGGGAGGCACGCCAGGAGGGATACAATGTCGCCAGTACCGATAAGACCAGAGCCATCGTGACAACAGAGGTCACTTCTCCGATCTCAATATCCGCCGGGAGTTGCGACAAGTAATAAAGCTCGGGCGAAAAGATTTCCGTTTGGGTCAGGGAGCCGATAAACTGTCTTATAGACTCAATATTCAGACAGACCACAATCCCCAAGAGCATTCCCGATAGTGTGCCGACAACGCCGATGCTGGCACCGGTTATAAAAAACACGCGCATGATCGCCCCGCGGGTCGCACCCATGGTTCTTAGGACCGCAATATCCCGTCCCTTATCCTTAACCAGCATAATGAGCCCCGAAATAATATTGAGAGCCGCAACCAGAACAATCAGAGTCAGGATCAGGAACATCACATTGCGTTCAACCTGCAGCGCATTGAAAAAGCTCGAATTGCGCTGCCGCCAGTCGGTCACGTAAAAAGATGTGCCGCTGACATCAAGTATCTGCTTGTTAATTTCCGTGATCTGATCCGGTTTTTCAACGACCACCTCGAGAACATTGACCTCGTCCCGCTTGTTGAAATAAAGCTGGGCCTCACGCAGGGGCATGAAGACAATGGAATTATCATATTCCGACATTCCGATTTCGAATATGGCGGTTACGGGGTAGCGCTTGACCCTTGGGGCGGTTCCAAACGGCGTCGAAGCTCCCCGGGCCGTAACCAGCGTTACCTGATCCCCGACCTTGACCTGCAGTGATCTCGCCAGTCGGGTTCCCAATATCAGAGATGGACGGTCAGAATTGTCAAACCCCTCAAGCTGACCAAAACGAATATTCTCAGAGACCGAAGTGAGTTGCCTGAGATCAGTTTCTTTCATGCCCCGGACCAGGGCGCCCGTCGCCACGGCGGGAGTGGAGATCATAGCCTGACCTTCAACAAGCGGCAGGACGCTCTTTATACCTGAAATTTCTTTGACCCGTTTGGCGACGGAATCGTAATCTGTGAATTCACCGCCAATCTTGCTGACGATGACATGGCCGTTAAGCCCGAGAATCTTTTCAAAGAGTTCATTGCGAAATCCGTTCATTACCGCCATGACGATGATCAGGGTTGCGACACCCAATGTGATGCCCAGAAAAGAGAAGCCAGCAATCACCGAAATGAAACCTTCCTTGCGCCGGGCGCGCAGATAACGAAGAGCCAGCATCCATTCAAAAGCTGAAAACGGAGACGTATCGCTGTTTTTTGCCATTTTTGTTTTCTCTTGACTGCTGGTTTTCAGGTCCCGAACGGTTATTCAGAAAATTTGTTTACAACGGCTTCGAGGGAAAGAGATTGCCGCTCACCGGTGGCACGATATTTAACCTCGACCTCTCCGGATTTAATCCCCTTGGGACCGACAATGATCTGCCAGGGAAGACCTATCAGATCCATCGTCGCAAATTTTCCACCGGCGCGTTCGTTCCGATCATCATATAGAACATCCACACCGGCTGCAGTGAGCTTCTGATAAAGACTTTCACAAGCCTCATCGGTTTTTTCATCCCCGACTTTCAAATTCAATAGCCCGATTAGGAACGGCGCTACCGGCTCAGGCCAGATGATACCATTTTCATCATGGCTCGCTTCGATAATACCGCCGACCAATCGCGATACCCCGATTCCGTATGACCCGCATTGCAAGGGGATCTGTTTGCCGTCCGGACCCTGAACCAGGCAATTCATCGATTCAGTATATTTGGTCCCAAAGAAAAAAATATGTCCAACCTCGATACCCCGGGCGCTGACCTGTTTGGCATTAGGGACCATCTCGTCGAACTTCGCCGGGTCATGGAGCTCGTCGGTAGCCGCATAGTGACTTGTCCAGCGATCGATTTCCGGTTGCAAATCGGATTTATAGTCAATGTCCGAACCGGGGGCGTCCATCTCGATGAGATCCCGATGACAAAATACTTCGCTTTCTCCGGTATCGGCGAGAATAATGAACTCGTGGCTTAAGTCACCGCCTATGGGACCGGTGTCGGCGGCCATGGGAATGGCCTTAAGCCCCATTCTGTCGAAAGTTCGCAAATAAGATACGAACATTTGATTGTAGGAATGTTTGGCACTTTCGATATCTAAATCGAAAGAATAGCCGTCTTTCATCAGGAACTCCCGCCCTCGCATAACACCAAATCGGGGTCGGATCTCATCCCTGAACTTCCATTGGATGTGATAGAGATTTCGGGGAAGGTCACGATACGAATTGACACCGGCGCGGAATATTTCGGTAATCAATTCCTCATTGGTCGGACCGTAGAGCATCTCTCGTCCGGACCGATCTTCGATGCGCAACATTTCTTTGCCGTAGTCATCATAACGCCCGCTTTCGCGCCAGAGTTCGGCTGACTGGATCGTCGGCATCAGCATTTCGATGGCGCCGGCATGATTTTGCTCTTCACGGACTATGGCTTCAATTTTTTTGAGAACCCGAAACCCCATGGGCAACCAGGAATAGATGCCGGCACTGGACTTGCGGATGAGTCCCGCCCGCAGCATAAATCTGTGAGAGACAATTTCAGCTTCTTTCGGATCGTCCCTCAGAAGCGGCAGAAAATATTCGCTTAAGCGCATCAACAGGCCTTTATGTTCTAATTTCCTGCCTCATATAGCAATTTCAAATAGGAATGTCTTGTAAACGCGACTTCTTTTAGCCCTCAGAAGTGCGGAATCAACTGGCTTGTGTTTTTGAAGCAAAAATACCGGCGTGGTAAAGTGGAAGAGGTCTGTCGTTCAATGACAGCCGGAACAATCTCTCAGCAACCCTCGAGCCGGATGCTACCGGAAACGCTAACATCCAGATTCTTATTGTTTTTATTGTCTATCTGTCGTTCCACGACGATTTCATAA
>JBPCWG010000525.1:0-2672 GCA_051009705.1 Methyloligellaceae bacterium
CACCAAATGCCTTCAAAAATTCCCTGGCGACGTAATATTTCGTGAATGCCCGGAATGCAACCCTTGAAATTATTAGCAACATCAAAAAAGGCGGCATTGCAATCCGTGACCTGACCCGCAAGGACAAGCAGGTCTTCATCCAATTGTTGCAATTGACAGCGATCAAAGATTTCGACCGCCGATTTCGTCCACACCGACCAGTGCCCCAGGAGACCGCCGGCAATCCTTATTTCCACGTGCTCGTCGCCGCGGCAAAGCCGATAGGGCGAAATCAGATCAAGAACGATATTGTCATCGTTACCGGTATAAAGGGTAATCCGATCCTCCGCCCCGGCAAGCATGACACCGCGCACAACGTCAAGAGTCTGGTAGCGATTAAACGGCGCGATTTTGATTGCCGCGACATTGTCGATTTGCGAAAATTTGTGCCAAAAAGAAACCGGAAGCAGTATTCCACCGACAGCGGGTTGGAGGTAAAAGCCAATGACCGGAATTTCCGCGGCAATGGACCGGCAGTGTTCGATAATTTCATCCTCTCCGACACCCTGAAATCCCGCCAGACCCAACAGCCCCGCATGATAGCCGAGTTCGCGTGCAATCCGGGCTTCAGCGCGCGCCTGATCTGTCTTGCCGACGATTCCGGCGATCCTTAGAAAAGGCGACTGCTGCCAGCGATCCAGTTCCTGGGCCACTAATTCTAGAACAGGTTGATAGAGGCCGACGTCCCGAATCTCAAACTGGGTCGTATGAACGCCGATGGCCAGTCCGCCGGCACCAGCATCGCAATAATAACGCACCAGGGCGCGCTGTCGAACGGTATCGAGTTCCCGATTTTGAGTGAGAGCCAGTGGCGAAGCCGGAATAACACAACCTGCTCTAAGCTTGTTCGCAATTTCTTCGGGCCAGTCTGCCCAATGCTTTGTCATGGTTAGAATTCAAGCCTTTTCAGTCTCTACCCCAATTCCGGTCCCGCCATGGCATAGAGGTGCTGCATTCGCCCAAACGGCTTTTTGCAGTTTTTAGCCATGCGCAGAAACGGACGTTGCTTCTGAAAGTTGTATTGCTGCAAGATCGAAATTAACGCGGATTGATGATCACCGGCATCAATAAACACCGGACCCGAAATTTTTGCCAGAGCAGCATTGAACAAGGCGATGGCTGCTTCCGGAGTAGACGCGAACAGGGGACCGATCTGGGTAGCCAGGCGACCATCGCGGCCCAGCACAAAGCCTGTCCTGTCTTCTGTCATGAATGAAAATCCGCGGCATCGCTCACAGAGGTGGGCAATGATCGGCGACCGGTCGCCGCCGAAATGAGTGCGATCAAGCTCAATAACCTGCTCGATCCTACTGTTGTCGATTGCTACAGGCTCCTGCGTCCTGGCCGTCAGTTCGATGTCCCGGGCCTCGGCAATTTGCCAGCGGGTCAATGAAAAGTGAGGATGAAACCCCAGGGGCCGATAGACGCGTTCTCCGTCCGGGGTGGCATCCAGTACCGGCACCCGCCCGCCCTGTTCGAGTTTTTCGATGCACAAATTGAGGAGTTTAGTTGCCAATCCCTGCTTTCGCCGGGATCGGGTAACGAGAACCATACTGATCCAACCAAACGCCGACCCATAGGGAAGTGTCAGGGCGCTGGCAACCAGGCTATTGTCGGAGCCCATCACACCGATGCCCTGCCCGGTTTCGAGCATCATGGTCCAATCCTCGACGGTCTGATTCCACCCTGCTACTTTGGAGAGGGACAAGGCGCCTTCGAGATGCTGAGCCCCCAACGAAACGACCTCCAACTCATCAATAGGCGCCATCCCGGACCTCAAAATTTGTTGGCTTATTGAGCGTCTCGCCGCCCTGGCGAATCCAGTCGGCGACCCAGTCAATCATTTGCGCAAGCGAAATGACGGGATTGCCGAATAGTTCGACCGCTTTGTCCGTATTGATCAACCAGGCCGTCTCCGCTTCCTCTCCCAAAAGCATCGGATCAACTGAGAACCGTTTGCCGAACTCTGCAGCCAGCCAGCGAATGGATGTCGTCTCCGGTCCGCTGACATTGAGGGGCCAGGCCGGGACCCGGCAATGTTTCAGCGCCCGCAAAATCTGGGCATTGGCATCACCCTGCCAGATCACATTGACATGTCCCATACCCAAATCAACGGTTCGGCCTTCGAAAACCGCCCTGCCCACGTCGAACAAAACCCCGTAGCGTGTGTCGATTGCGTAACTCAGGCGGATAATGCAGCCCGGCGTCCCCAAACGGTTTGAGAAATACTGAAACATGCGTTCACGGCCGACACAGGACTGGGCATATTCGCCCGGCGGATTGGGCGGCATATTTTCAACGGCTCCACCGCTGTCCACCGGAACGAACGGATATACACAGGCCGTGGACAGGCTGACAATTCGCTGTTCCGGAAATGCCCGGGCGACAAGGGCGGGACAATAGACATTCATCGCCCATGTCAGATCTTCGGCCCCGGACGATCCAAATTTTCGTCCGGCCATGAAGATGATGTTCTTAGCGTGGGGGAGTTTGCGAAGCTGCTGTTCATCGAGAAGATCCGCCTTGATTCCTGTGACACCCCAATTTTCGAGTTTTTCACGGAGCCCGGGTTCGGAAAATCGGGCGACACCGAAGACGTTCCTCTCGGGAACTGCGCGTTTTGCAAGACGGGC
>JBPCWG010000526.1:0-3425 GCA_051009705.1 Methyloligellaceae bacterium
GTTCAAGCACAAGTGCTCTTATTATCGATACGAATGCCGAAACGAAACGTTTTCCATCCTGAGTAGTTCTACATATGAATTCTTGATGAAATTTATTCTTTCCTGCTTTAATCAAAATAAAAAGGGGACAGAAGATTGTCCCCTCACCGATTACCTCAAGGCAATCATTGCTGTTCAATCGAAAGGCTAACTTGCTGCCTGGAACAGACCTTCGACGTACTCCCAGTTAATGAGATTGTCGACCCAGGCTTCCAGATATTTCGGGCGCGCATTTCGGTAGTCAATATAGTAGGAGTGTTCCCAGACATCGCATCCAAGAATTGGTGTGGCGTCATGGACGAGCGGATTTTCACCATTTGGTGTTTTCATAATTTCAAGTTTGCCGTTTTTCATTGCCAGCCACGCCCAGCCAGATCCGAATTGGGTCATGCCTGCCTGAATAAACCCTTCCCGAAACTGGTCATAACCGCCGATGTCCTCGTTAATTTTCGCTTCGAGAGCACCCGGTATCTTGGTGCCGCCACCGCCGGGTTTCATCCAGTTCCAGAAATGAATATGGTTATAGTGCTGGCCTGCATTGTTGAAGAGACCGGCATTGGACCCGTAAGAAGCTTTGACAATTTCCTCAACAGACTGTCCATCCATACCCGCTTCGGCCGCAAGATTACTACCGACGGTGACATAGGCCTGATGGTGTTTGTCGTGATGAAATTCGAGTGTTTCCGCAGACATATAAGGCTGCAGAGCATCATAAGCATAAGGAAGTTCTGGAAGTTCAAAAGCCACGATGTTTTTCCTCCAATTAAGAGATTGAACTTTAAGTGAATTAGGGGTCTTTTTTTACATTTCTACCCCGGGACCGGGACGCAGGCAAGTGACCATGCCATCGGCGATCAAAATAAGGACCTCGCCCTCAATTTTGTCCCTGTCAAAGGAATTGAACTCTAAAAAAAGGCGTATATTCCCGTTTGCGCGCGACCTAGAATGAGCGCATGAATGTCGTGAGTTCCCTCATAAGTATTTACGGATTCAAGATTCATCATGTGACGAACAACCTGATATTCATCATTGATACCATTGCCTCCATGCATGTCCCGCGACATTCGGGCTATATCCAGAGCCTTTCCGCAATTGTTGCGCTTCATCAGCGAAATCAGTTCAGGCGACCCGACACCTTCATCCATCATTCGTCCGAGGCGCAGGGCGCCCTGAAGTCCGAGTGCAATTTCAGTTTGCATGTCAGCAAGTTTTTTCTGAATGAGCTGGTTGGCGGCGAGGGGGCGGTCGAATTGTTTCCGATCCAGAACATATTGCCGGGCAGCTTGCCAGCAAAACTCCGCGGCCCCCATTGATCCCCAGGCAATGCCGTAGCGCGCTCGGTTCAAGCAACTGAAAGGTCCTCGCAAACCTTCGACGCCCGGAAGAAGATTTTCTTCTGGTACAAAACAATTGTCGAGAACGATTTCACCGGTGATGGATGTCCGGAGGGAAAACTTGCCTTCGATCTTTGGCGTCTCGAAGCCGTCAAATTCCCGTTCGATGATGAAACCGCGGATTATATCATCCTCGGTTTTCGCCCAGACGATCGCCATGTCTGCGATTGGGGCGTTACTGATCCACATTTTTGAACCTGAAAGAGAATAACCACCGTCGACCTTTTTTGCCCTTGTCTTGAGACCACCGGCATCGGATCCATGGTCGGGTTCGGTGAGCCCGAAACATCCGGTCAATTCACCGCTTATGAGCTTGGGCAGAAACCGTTCTTTCTGTTGTTCCGTTCCAAATTCAAATATTGGAGAAATGACCAGGCTTGCCTGGACGGAAAGTGTCGAGCGGTAACCTGAATCGATGCGTTCCATTTCCCTGGCCACAAGTCCATAAGCCACATATCCCTGATCCGACCCGCCAAACCGTTCCGGCATGGTCATACCGAGTAGGCCCAATTCACCCATATCCTTTAGAAGGCTTTCATCCACGGTTTCATTGCGGAAGCTATCGCGCACAACCGGCGCCAGACGATCATCAGCGAATCGCTTTGCTGTTTCCCGAACCAGGAGTTCTTCTTCAGTAAGCTGACCCTGCAGGTCAAAGGGATCGCTCCAGTTAAAGCTTCGATAGGGGGATTCGGTTTCCCGCAGCTTGACGGCTTCTGCCATGACAAATTCCTCAAATCGGCCTGCTCCGGTCAGTTTCAATTTCGTATGCAGATCCAGTAAAATCGCCGAGAATAACTAGTTTTAAGGTCGAAAAGTCTTTTGTGACCTTTTTGATGTGGTATGTCAATGAGCTGGGAAAGGCACCTTATTGTGGTGCTGCAGACTGATCAGGACGATGAACTTTCAAAGGGCGACCCACTTATCCGGTCCGTGACCTTCAGGGCAAAGGCGTAGGATAGCGCCACTTCTTTCAGACGATCGAATCGTCCTGATGCGCCACCATGTCCAGCCTCCATATTGGTCTTCAGGAGCAACAAATTATCATCCTGCTTGCATGTTCTGAGTTTAGCAACCCATTTGGCAGGTTCCCAGTAAGTCACGCGCGGGTCTGTTAATCCGCCAAGGGCCAAAATGTGGGGATAGCTCTGTCGCGCTACATTGTCATAAGGTGAGTAATCCCTGATCCAGTCGAAAGCATCTGCATCAGTCAGCGGATTACCCCATTCCGGCCATTCCGGCGGTGTGAGGGGAAGCGTTTCATCGAGTATGGTGTTCAGAACATCGACAAACGGCACTTCAGCGATAATGCCTTTGAAAAGGTCCGGGGCCATGTTCGCAACGGCGCCCATGAGCATTCCTCCTGCCGATCCGCCATGGCCGACAATGTTGCCTCTTGCGGTCAGCCCTTCAGATACCAGGTAATCACCGGCGGATACAAAATCGCGAAACGTATTTGTTTTTTTCTCCCGACGACCTTCCTTGTACCAGCGATATCCCTTGTCCTTGCCGCCGCGAATATGTGCAATCGCATAGATAAAACCTCTGTCGACAAGACTGAGACGGGTTGTGGAGAATGAGGCAGGCATGGCGATCCCGTAAGACCCGTAGCCATAGAGGAGCACAGGTGCCGAGCCGTCGAGTTTTGTCAGACGATGGTAGAGTAGGGTAACGGGAACGCTTTCGCCGTCATGGGCTGGAGCCTGAAACCGGCGGGTCACATAATCTTCGATACGATGACCGCTCGGGACTTCCTGTGTTTTTCGCAAGGACCGATCCCGGGTATTCATGTCATAGTCGAAAGTCTGGCCAGGCGTCGTCATCGAAGAGTAGGAAAACCGCAAATTGGTCGTATCGAATTCATAACCAGATGAAAGACCCAGCGAGTAGGCCTCCTCTGCGAACTCGATGACATGCTCTTCCCCGTCACTCAGGCGCTGGATTACAATCCGCGGCAAACCGTCGAGGCGTTCCAGACGGACCCGATGGTTT
>JBPCWG010000527.1:0-9561 GCA_051009705.1 Methyloligellaceae bacterium
CGCATGTGCCCGGTGAGAAGCGGAAAACGCATCATTGACGTAAATGTCCGCAACGGAACTTACTTTTTCGACGAAATCCGGCGCGTTGGCTTCTTCGCCCGGATCAAATCGCAGGTTCTCCAGGACAGTAACCGATCCCGCAGGGCGATCAGCCAGTCGTTTCTGGAGTTCGGCGACGTCCCAGGTTTCGATAAATTCAACGTCCGTATCGGTTGCAAGTTCGCGGAGATGCGCCGCAACCGATTGCAGCGTAAACTCAGGTTTGATCTGGCCTTTGGGGCGTCCGAAATGGGAAACCAAAAGCACTACCGCCCCTCTTTTCGTTAAATTCTCGAGTGTCGGCAAAAGACGTACAAGTCGCGTATCATCGCTGACCTTGCCGTCGCGCATCGGGACATTCAGATCCGCCCGCACCAGGACACGTTTGCCGGCAACCTCTACCGTTTCAATGGATTTCAGTTTGCTCAAGTCCATATGAATTCTTGTTCCCGCTTGCTTAATCGTGCCGACATGTTCAATCCACTCCGCCTTTTGATCAGCCTTGCAGATTTTCATCCGCCTTCGTCAGGCGATGCATCGGCAGTTGACCTCCGGAAAATTTAATTTCATCCAATTCCGCTCATCCTTCCAGTGTCTTGCGGACGCGGTCAACAATCTCGGTCACAGTGATGTTAAAATGTTCGAAAAGTGCGCCGGCCGGAGCGGAAGCTCCGAAACTGTTCATGCCGACAAAACTTCCCTGTTCGCCGAGCCATTTGCTCCACCCCTGGTCAATGGCGGCTTCGATCCCGATCCGAGGCGCGGTCCCCAGAATTCGGGATTGTTCAGCGGCATTGAGGCCTTCGAACAATTCCCATGATGGCATGGAAACCACAGCGGCCTTGATATTGTCTGCTGCGAGTTGTTCCACCGCCGCAACCGCCAGTTCCACTTCCGAGCCCGTCGCAATCAGCGTGATATCCCGCGCGCCGTCCACGTCGCGGAGCACATAGGCTCCGTTGCGACTGAGATTTTCCGTCGTATTGTCGGTTCTCAGAAGCGGCAGTCCCTGCCGCGACAGAACCAGAACCGAGGGAGTATCCGCGGATTCCAGGGCGATCTCCCAACACTCGGCGCACTCTACCGAGTCGGCGGGCCGCAACACATTAAGATTAGGAATGGCTCGCAGTGCCGCCAGATGTTCGACCGGTTGGTGCGTGGGCCCATCTTCCCCAAGCCCGATGGAATCGTGGGTCATCACATAAATGACCCGCTGTCCCATGAGGGCCGAAAGACGAATCGAAGGTCGGCAATAATCTGTGAAAACCAGGAAAGTCGCACCATAAGGTATGAAGCCGCCGTGGAGCGCCAAACCGTTCATCACTGCCGCCATGGCATGTTCGCGCACCCCATAATAGATATATGATCCGGAATACTCCGGCGCCGAAACCGGTGAATGGTGGGAGGTCAGGGTGCCGTTTGATCCGGTCAGGTCTGCCGATCCCCCGATCAGTCCGGGAACGATGGGGATAAGCTTCTCCAGCACTTTCTGCGACGATACCCGAGAGGCGAGTTTCGCCCCTTCTTCGGAAAATGCAGACTTCAATTCTGCGACCGCCGACGTGATACTTGCCTTTACCGTGTTATCGATAGGATCTGTGAGCAGCTTCTGCTGATCCTCGGGCATATCGTTAAACTTCGCCAACCATTCTTCGTAACTATTCCGCCCCCGGGTTCCGGCAGCCTTCCAGGCGGACATGATGTCCTCGGGAATTTCGAAGGGTGCATGAGGCCAGTCCAGAGCCTTTCGCGTGGCTTCGATTTCTTCAGCGCCCAGCGGTGCCCCATGGGTTGAAGACGTCCCCTGCTTATTGGGAGCGCCATATCCGATTATCGTCTGACAAGCGATCATTGACGGCTTGTCACCAGTATTCTGGGCTTCTTCAATGGCACGCGCGATCGCATCATGATCGTGACCGTCAACCTGGACCGTATGCCAGCCGCTTGCACCGAAACGAGCTATCTGATCGTCGGAAACAGTCAGATCTGTCGAGCCGTCAATGGAAATCTGATTGTCGTCAAACAAGACGATGAGTTTACCGAGTTTCAGATGTCCGGCCAGCGAAATTGCTTCATGGGAAATTCCTTCCATCAGGCAGCCATCGCCGGCAATCACATAGGTAAAGTGACCGCAAATTTCTTCTCCGAGACGAGCCGCCATCAATCGCTCGGCCAGCGCCATGCCAACCGCGTTGGCAAGCCCCTGCCCCAGCGGTCCGGTTGTTGTTTCCACGCCGACCGTATGCCCGAATTCAGGGTGACCGGCGGTATTGGAACCGAGTTGTCGAAAATTTCGCAGACTATCGAGAGACATTCCGGGATAACCGTTCAGGTGGAGCAGAGCGTACTGGAGCATGGACCCATGGCCTGCAGACAGTACAAACCTGTCTCGGGCCGGCCAGTCAGGATGTCCTGAATCGAATTTTAGAAACCTGTTGAACAATACCGTAGCCACATCCGCCATGCCCATGGGCATTCCCGGATGACCGGAATTTGCCGCCTGGACCGCATCCATGGACAGGAACCGAATAGCGTTTGCCATCTCCTTGCTCACAGACGTGTTGTTGGAATCTGTTCCTTCAGCCATATGTCTATTCTGACGCAGCGGTCGTCAGCTCCCCGGAAAATATTCTTGATGTGTCGAGTGGTCTTTACTCTCGTTCAGGCATTACAATTTGATTTGCACGATGCCGCCGTGTGGAAGTCATCGCACCTTGTGCGACTTCACCTGAGCCCGTCACCGCGATTGTCCCTCCGAAGATTGCCTGTCGGTTGAATCTGAACACGACAACCGCCGGTTTTCCCGGACTGGACGTACGGTTTCCCACAAATCTCGCCACTAAATAGCGTAATAAGCCGTTTCAAGGCCAGAAGTTATTTGTTGCGGTCGTGAAATTATACGGACTGTGACTTAAACAAACGGAATAAAAGAGGAATTGAACAACAAGGGCTTAAGAATCTGTGGACGCAAACTCGATAAACTCGATATCAGGCGGATCGAATCACTTTACCTTCAAAGGCTCTCTTTCAGGGGTTCATCCGTCGCATCGCTTTCCAGGACCTGCCGCAGACGTTGGGGCAGTCGGTCCTCGATTTTTCTCAGCGCCTGGTCGATAAGAGAAAATTTGAGCCGCATGACGTGAACCCATCCCCGGACTGTGGGACTGCTGATCATGACGAGAGCCAGACCGGCGGGAAAAAATACGATTCCCAGGGGAAAGGGTGTCGGTATCATAAAGATACCGAGCATCATCAGCAGTAAGCCCCCGACAAATGCGAACAATCTCTTCATAGCTCTGATGTTCCGTTGTTATCCCGGCCGTTCATCCCAGACTAAGACCGAATTTGCGCCGAAGAATTTGGCCAAACCATGTTGCCTACAACTGTTCAACCCTACTCAGGTGGTATTTCACAAATCAAAATTCACGTAATTTTTGTAAAATTTCGATGATATTTTATTCCTGCATATAATAATAATATATATTTCAGTAGGTTAACCAAAAGTCCCGAAAATTTCTCCGAGATGTAAAATACACTGATAAATACTGAAAGTGCCTGAAAATGTTCAATTCGAATGGTCATATGAGATATTGGACTTTCCGGTCTGCCATATAATCCGCTATGCTTTCGATCAATTTAGAGCGGGATCTGGCGATCTACCGTATAGGCTCGGCCAGAGTTCAGGGGGTTTCAGGACTGAGCCCCTTAATATTAAACGAGGGAGAGATTTTATGGTTCGTGTGGATGAATTTCCTGAAGAATTTCAGAAAGAATTTCGAAACCGCGAAATGCCCCGGTTTGATACGCCGCCGCTGGTTGCAGGTCCTCCCCTTGCCGAAAGACGGATCGCCCTGATTTCGACGGCCGGACTGCATCGCCGCGGTGACCGGCCTTTCACCGAAAACAGCGGTGACTTTCGCATCATCCCCGACGACATTGATGATGAAGACCTGGTCATGAGCCACGTTTCGACCAATTTCGACCGTATCGGTTTCATGAAAGATGCCGACGTCGCTTTCCCGCTCAATAGACTTAAGGAACTGGAAGCCGAAGGTTTCGTTGGCTCCGTCGCAAAGTTTCATTTTTCCTTCATGGGAGCAACGCCGCCGGAGCAGATGCAACCGAATGTGCGGGATATTATCGCAACCCTACAGGGAGACGAGGTCGATGCCGTCGTCCTCTGCCCCGTCTGACCGTCCTGCACGCGCGCCGTGGGCGCGCTGGCCCATTATATTGAAAATGCGGGAATTGCCACGACCCATGTCAGTCTCGTCCGGGAACACAGTGAAAAAATCAAACCGCCTCGCGCCTTGTGGTGTTCGTTTGAGCTTGGCCGTCCCTTCGGCGCCCCGAATGCGCCGGATTTCCAGAAACGCGTGCTGAAGGAAACCCTGCGACTGCTAGAGCGCACCGATGGGCCGATTCTCGAGGATTTCCCGGATGCACCACCCGATGCCGGCAATGAGGACACGGAAGGCTGGGCCTGTCCCGTCAATTTTGGGCAAGGCCAGAAGGAAGTTTCCGCGGACGAAGATCCGTTCGGTGCTCTCAATCAGGAGCTGGATCGACTGCGCTCCTGGTACGATCTTGCCGTGAAAGAGCAAAAAGGCCGCACAACCGTAGGGATCTCTGAAGTTCCCCTGGAACAGCTTACAAATTATCTCATCGGTTTTATTGACGACCCCGAGATCCCACAACCTCGCCCGGATTTGCCACGCCACCAAATGCTTAAACTGGCGGTCGACGAACACAAGGCATACTATTTTGAAGCCGCATCAGCTCAGCCTGGCAAGGCAACCGATGTTGACGTCGCCAACTGGTTTTACGGAGAGACCGTCATCGGAAAGATATTGCTCAGGCTCAATGAGACCTGCAACAAAACCGGTGACGAAGTCTTGAAGATGATGTCCAATCGGCGCATTATTCCGACACACCAGCAGCATCTCAAAGACTGACCAAAACGTAAAACGAATACTTTTGATAAGTTCACCACAAAGATTAGAACAAGGACATTCTACATGGTTCACTTACGTGACTTTCCGGACAAGGCACGGGAGACCCTGGTCAACCAGGACTTGCCTGAATATCAGACGACTCCCTGCGTTGACGGCCCGCCACTGGCCTCTCGACGTATTGCCCTGATCACAACGGCCGGGCTACACCGACGGGAAGACAAGGTTTTTGCCGCCGGAGTCGGTGATTATCGCATCATACCCAATGATACGGACCCCAACGATCTTGTCATGAGCCACGTCTCGACAAATTTTGACCGAACCGGATTTCATCAGGATGTCAATTTAGTCTTTCCCGTCGATCGCCTTAACGAAATTCAAGGCGAGGGCGAAGTCGGTTCTGTTGCCGATTATCACTACGCCTTTATGGGCGCGACGCCACCGACGGCCCAGGACGCGGTCGCCAGGGATGTGGCCGGGCTTTTGAAGAACGATAATGTGGATGGCGTAATATTCTGTCCTGTCTGACCTCAATGTACGCGCGCCGTGTGCGGGCTTGCCCATTATATTGAAGCCGCTGGAGTCCCAACGGTTGTCATCAGCCTTATTCGCGAACACACGGAAAAGATGCAGCCCCCGCGCGCTCTGTCCGTGCCGTTTGAACTCGGCCGGCCGTTTGGTGCCCCCGATGAACCGGATTTCCAGCGTCGGGTCCTACTTGATGCGCTGAAACTTCTGGAGCGCACAGATAGCCCCCTGATCGTCGATTTTCCGGATCCGCCCCCGGGACCGCCGGCAGATATGGAAGGTTGGACCTGTCCGGTCAACCTGGCCCGTCCCCAGACCGATCTCAACGACCGGGAACAGTTTGCCGCGGACCTTAAACAGGAAGTCAACCTGATGCGTCCCTGGTACGAGGAGTGCGTCAAAAAACAGAATGGACGGCGGCTTAATGGCCTCACTGAATTTGATCCCGATGAAATCGTCGATTTCCTCACGGAATTCCTTGAGAAGCCGACAATGGAGTCGCCGATTGCCGACACCCATGTCGGCCGGGCAGTTAAACTCACTTCCGATGATCTGAAATATTTCTATTATCAGGCGGCCCTGGCACGCCCCGGGAATGTGACGGATACGGAAATCGGGGAATGGTTCTATGGAGAAACCCTCGCCGGCAAGCTGTTTCTGCGATTGAAGGAAGTTATGGCGGCCCAGGATGACGAGGTTCACAAGGCGATTGCCCGCACCAATCTAATCCCTCATCACCAGTCACACCAGACGCTGGATTGAGGCGAACGCTGGACTGAGGCGAACACGGAACTGAAAGCAACCGGGCGGGAGGGACTCCATCCCGAATTTCCTTGAAACCCGTCCGGCGCGCCTTAGTCAGATACGCTCATTTTTTTTCGGGTGGAGCGTGTCCTGAAATCCGCTTATTTAACTCCCCGGCCCCTGGGAAACAGAGAATTGCCATAGCGAACCGGAATGACTATTCCCACGCAACCTGAATTTCTCATTTTAATGGCGGCCTTGTTCTTCGGCGGACTTGTCAAGGGGACAGTGGGTATCGGATTGCCCACTGCAGCCTTCGTCATTAGCGCCAATTTTGTTGCCCCCCTGACCGCCATTGCCGCCAATGTCCTGCCGATGCTGGTCACCAATGTGGCCCAGGCCGGCGAAAGCCGCAACTGGCTTGAAATCGCACGCAGGGAAAAATATTTACTCATCGGCTGGGCAGTCGGACTGATTTCCGGCGCCTGGATTCTCCCCCAGATATCCGACTTCTTTATTCTGCTGATTGTCGGTGCCATGGTCAGTCTGTTCTGCCTGATTGAGCTCCTCGTGCGGTGGCCTGTTTCGGATCCCTCAAGCATTCAGAAATTGGGGTTCCCCACAGGCCTGGTTTCCGGGCTCCTCGGCGGCATTTCAACACTGTGGGCGTCACCGCTTCTGATCTACTACACATTGCGGCAATTGGACAAACAGGCCTTTATCGTCACAACCGGATTAGTCCTGACCATAGGTGGCCTTATCGTCCTCGTTTCTTATGTGGCCAATGGCGTCCTCGCAGGTGAACGATTATGTCTTTCCGCAGCCGGATGTGTGCCGGCTATGGCTGGATTTCTGCTCGGCAAGCATATACGTTCAGGCCTGTCACAAACGATGTTCCGAAAAGCTTTGCTCTGGGTGTTCCTGATTGCCGGTCTGACAATCATCGCCCGGGGGTTGAGCCTCGGTTAGAATGGAACGGGTTTAAATAGTGGGAAAATATTATGCGACTCGGTTACTTCACGATGCCTCTTCACCCGATCGGCCGAAATTATACTGATATTCTGAAGGAAAACCGTGAAGCCATCATACTCTGTGATGAACTTGGTTTTCATGATGCCTTTGTTGGCGAACATTTGACGGATCAATGCGAGTCCGTCACCAACTCAATGCTCTTTCAGGCAACGCTCATCAACTCAACCAAATCCATTAAACTGGCAACAGGCACGACCAATCTGACCCATACCCATCCGGTTCTGGTCGCCACCCACGCGGCCATGTTTGATCACTTGTCAGAGGGGCGCTTTATACTCGGCATCAGTCCCGGGGTTCTGCGTTCAGATCGCGAAGTCCTGGGGCTCCTCGACGCAGACATGAATAAGATCTTTGCCGATGCCATTAATGTCATCTTGGAAATCTGGGAGCGCGATCCGCCTTATGACATCGACTTCCCCGACAATCCGTTCAAAGTGACGACCCGCGAATCCGAGTGGAAAGAAATCGGTCTTGGGGTGATGCAGAAGCCTTTCCAGAAGCCTCGCCCGGAAATTGTCGGCACTGTTGTCGCACCCTATTCAAAAGGTGTGATCGAGATGGGCAAACGCGAATTTCATCCGCTCTCAGCCAACTTTCTACTGCCCAAATGGGTCGCCACCCATTGGCACAATTATGCCGAGGGTTGCGCCGCTGGCGACAAACCGGCGCGGACAGAAGACTGGCGCATCGCCCGCACCGTATTCGTGGCTGATGATGACAAAACGGCGGAGGCTTACGGCAAAGCTGATGCCAATAGTCCGTTTCGATTTTACTACAAGCAGATGTTCACCAAGCTGAAGCGGGCCGGGCGTGAAGCGGTTTTCAAACATGATCAAAACGAAGCCGATGATCTCGTAACCCTCGACCGCATCTTGGACGATCTCGTTATCTGCGGCAGTGTTGACAAGGTTGTCGATGAGATTCTGGCTTTCCGGGATACCGTCGGCGATTTTGGCGAGCTTGTGATCGCAGGCATGGATTGGGTGGATGCAGATCTTACGAAGAACTCCATGCGTCTCATGGCCGAGGAAGTCCTGCCACGTGTGAACAAAGCCATCGGCACCTGAGTGCTCGAAGCTGAATGAAGACCAAATATCCGGGTTTCATTCCGGCGGCCACTTGGATGTTCGCGTGCCAACGGTACCAAGCGCTAGTGGGGCTCCATTCCGCCAATGCCCTGGAACATGGCACGGACATCGACCGTCGATTTGCTGCCTATGTGATTCCTGTTCTCGGTCAACCAGCCCTCGGCCGCCTGCCGACCTATATCGTGCAAATGCTCGAGGAATTCCCACTCTGCATTCAGCTTTGTTGACGCGCCCAATGCTGCCAGCTGTTCATGGGCCTCGACAATATGCATGCGGATATTACGATAGTTCCCGTTATTGATCTCATCGTTTTCCAGGAGCCGGCCGACAAAATCAATAGCTCTGAGTTCCCTGAGGAAACTTCCGTTAAAAGTTATCTCATTGACACGGTCTAGAATTTCACGGGCGGATTTAGGAGCTCCCTTGCGTTCGACGGGATTGATCTGCACGACGACAATGTCATCGCAGCTACTGCTATAGTAAAAGGGGTAGAGCACCGGATTTCCCATATATCCACCGTCCCAGTACGGCACCCCGTCGATCTCAACGGCTTGAAACATAAACGGCAAGCAGGCTGATGCCATCACCATGTCCGCAGTAAGTTCACGGCGGTCAAAGACCTTAACCCTCCCCGTCTCAACATTTGTGGCGGAAACAAAAACCATCAGCTGGTCACAAGCTCGGACGAGATCAAAATCCACATTGTCTTCAATAACCGTTTTCAGCGGATTTATATTTAGGGGATTGAACTCATAGGGCGAAGAAAGCCTATTCATCAAGTCAAAGGCGACAAAGACCGGAGAATAATCGAGCCCCCAATTACCGAGAAAGCGGTCGATAGGGCCTCGTTGAATAGGACTGAACTGGGCCACATTGCCGATGGTTTGCCAGAACCTCCGTAATCCTTCCCGGGCACCATCGCGACCATCGCGCATCAGTCCTTCGGCAACAACTACCGCATTCATCGCCCCGGCACTGGTGCCGCTGATCGCTTCGATCTCGAGGTTGGACTGTTCCAGAAAACAATCAAGCACACCCCAGGTGAATGCACCATGCGCACCTCCGCCCTGTAAAGCCAGGTTGATTTTCTTAACGTCTCCGGGTCCAGAGCCGCTCATTGGGCAACCCAGCCACCATCTATTGACAGCGACGCACCGGTAATTGAAGCAGCACCATCG
>JBPCWG010000528.1:0-2664 GCA_051009705.1 Methyloligellaceae bacterium
ATGTTCATTATCAATAAATCGGGCAAACTGGTTTACAAAGGCGCGATTGATAATCGGCCCTCGGCAAATCCCGGGGATGTCGAGGGGGCTGAAAACTATGTCCGGTCCGCCCTGACCGCATTGGAGCAGGGACAGCCCGTAAAAAAATCGGTGACACGGCCTTATGGATGTTCAGTAAAGTACGGCTCCTAGTCGTACTCCGGATTTCTCAGTGCGATGACTGAAAATTGTGCCGAGATCCTATCATTCGAAAGTAATGCCGAGTTTCATGAGTTCAGCGGTAAGGATGTCAATTTGCGCACGCAGCCGGGCGCTTAGCGTTTCTTTGATTTCGCTGTTCTGTAAAGGAATATTCACAAATTTCACGGAACCAATATTGTCGGGGTTCACATTCGACGCATATTCGGCATTGATATGTGAAACCTTCGACCGGGCTTCCGGACTGGGAGACTCCGTACCGACGATGAGGGTTCCCGACATTGACAATTCGAGAGCCATGAGTTGACGGATAGCCTGATTGCGTTGTGCAATGAGCTTTTCCGTGATTAAACTTGTTTGTCCCGCCATTTCATTTCCCTTCCAGGCGAGTGCAGCAATTATTGAAAAACAACATGAATGAGAATAAATGATCTTTATCAAATTGACAAAAGATTTGGTATGATACGGATCCACGGCTGCAACCCTGCCTCTCAACCCGCCTGTCAATACGGGCGTTGAAATTGGTCGGATGCTTTCATGTCGGATGCTTTCACAATGCCAGAATACCTACCCTCGCGTTAGGCAAGCAGGAGAAAATTGGATGAGTAAAGTAAATATTCGCATGGGCGGTTATGGTCCGGCAACGACGTCATTTTCGCGGGCTCTGCAACTCATTGCCGATCGCCTTGAGAAGAAATTCCCGGATGATCTGGACGTCAAGATTGTCTGGAATATTATGGATCTGGGGTATCGGTCGGAGGATATTATCTGGCTGGTGGAAGACGGTATTCTTTCTCTCGGTTATCAATCGTCAAGTTATTTTACGGAAATGGTTCCCGATCTCGGCTTCGCAGATCTTCCTTTTCTCTTCACGACAACGGAGGAAGCACGGGCGGCCATGGATGGACAATTCGGTGAATTGCTGGCCAAGGCCATCGAAAAAAATATGGATCTGAAAATTCTCGGATGGTTCGAAAACGGTTTCAGACACATATCCAACAAGAAGCAGGATGTTCTCTTGCCGGAGCATATGTCCGGCCTTTCGATACGGGTGTTGCCGAGTAAAATTCATGAACGAACCTTTGAATTATTGGGGGCAAAACCCTGGCGTTGCGATCTCACAGAAGCCATTGCCGCCATCAAGGCTGGTGAAATCGATGCCCAAGAAAATCCACTCTCGAATACCGTAACCTACGGCGTTCACAATTTTCATCCTCACGTCACGTTGACCGGGCATTTCTATGTTTCCCGTCCAATATTCCTGAACAAGAAAGCTTTCGAGACCTGGCCGGGAGAAGTGCAGGAAGAAATGATTCTCGCGATTGATGAAGCGGTGGCGTTTCAGAGGGGAGAAACAGCCAAGGAATCTGACAAGGCACGCCAGATATTGGAAAACCAGGGCTGTAAAATTGTGGAGCTCGATGACGCGCAAAAACACGCGTTTCAAAGTGTTGTTGCTCCACAAATCGAAGAGGCAAGGAAAGTGTATTCCCAGACCCTGTTTGACAGTCTGAATTTATAGCCTCCGGTCTATAAAAGCCGATTGCCGTGTTGGGTCATGAAGTAGATGAAAAAAAAAGAGCCTGCTTCCAATGAGATAGCAGGCTCAAGTCCAATGTGTGTTCTATGAAGTCAACTAAAAGCTGACTGTCAATGATCCTACAAAAGCGGCATCACACAGACTGTCACAGGAGAAAGGAACGTCGTCGGCATCATGATATCTAAGGTCAATGCTGACATGCTCGTGCACTTGAAGTTCTAAGCCGGCATCCCAAAACCAATAGTCAAAGTTACCTTTGTCTTCATCGCCATCCTGATAACCGATGGAGGCAGAAAGAACCGGTGTTATACCACGGATCTGCCGGAGTTCTCGCTCGACAGTGCCTTCAAACACCCAGTTATCACCGGACTCTCCGGAATAGTCTGGAGAGTAATAAACCCGAACACCGGCGCGCATATTTTCATGCACCGTTGCCATGAAACCAACGGAACCTTCCCAGTAATCCAGTTCTGCATTCTGATCATAGGCGTCAGGAAAATGGCTGTAAGAAATTCCGACGTCCCATTCCCAACGGCCCATATGGCGGATGTATCCGGCGTAAAGATTGACTTCCCAGTCAGCAATTTCATTGCCGTTTATTTTGCCGAAGTCGACATTGCCTGCAGAAGCACCGACATAAAATCCGCGTACATAATAGCCGATTTCGCCCTGGATCGCAGGATCTTCGTCGGATGATGTGAAGCCGCCGGATCGATAGTCAGACATAATAGTGACGGCACCGAACAATCCACGTTCTTTGGATTCGTCAACGTCCGGCACATTGTTGTGTTTGACCTGTCGGTTGAGGTTTTGCGCTTGCGCGTCGTTTGTCGTGGATACCACGACAAACAAAGCAAATAAGCCAATAAGAATTCTGTTCATTGGAGTTCCCCATAAATTGACAATCTGGGGAACGCTCTGACTAA
>JBPCWG010000529.1:0-2742 GCA_051009705.1 Methyloligellaceae bacterium
ACTTGCGCGAAAAGTCCGTCGGCTTTGAAATTGGCGATATTAATGTCCCCATCGTTCCCCAGGCCATCCTGTTCGATCTGCTCAATGGCGGCGACAAGGAGTGGGGTACATTCCCACCCTATCGCGATATGGCATATGCAGCCTGCTCCGATGTTTCCGACACATTCGAACTTGGCAGTACCGGTGCCGGTTCGGGGGCAACGACCTTCGGCCTCAAAGGCGGGCTCGGCAGTGCTTCCCTGAAACTGGAAGACGGGTTAATTGTCGGAGCGCTGGCGGCCGTAAATGCGGTGGGCAGCGTTGTCATTGGCCAGACCCACCAATTCTGGGCCGCACCTTTCGAGATCGACGCAGAATTCGGCGGTCATGGATTGCCGGAGCCGTTTCCCAAAAACCCGATTCCGACACTGAACTTGTCCGAACCTGGAGAAAACACGACCCTGTGTGTTGTGGCCACCAATGCCGCTCTTGACCAGAAAGAACTTACACGGCTGGCCATAATGGCTCAAACCGGAATGGCCCGGGCCATCATGCCGGTTCACACACCCCTTGATGGTGATATTGTCTTCGCTCTATCTACCGGTGATGTGCCGCTACCCAATCCCCTCACCGACCTGACCCGGATAGGTACTCACACGGCAAATACCCTGGCACGGGCAATTGCGCGGGCTATCTATTGTGCCAAACCGGATGTGAACAAATCGGATCTGAAACCGGCCTATAGCGAAATGTTCTGATCTCACGGCCCATAAGAACGCGAATTTCTCTGTCGCGGAATTTAATAGATCTAACTGATTTTATTAATCTTTTATTCCCTTCAACCTTCACAATCTGTGAAATCCGGTCCAAACTTGGTGCTGATGGCCGTCCACGCCATGTTTCGACTCGTTGGTGATGGTGGAGTGACCCCTGCCCATGTCAGCCTTATTACGCGCTGCCGGATACTGGCTTCTGGCCCTGATCATTGCCGGAGGATACGGCATTATCCTCATGGCCTTTGTTCAATCCAGTTTTAGAGAAAGGCAATTAGAGCAGCTTGCCGGTGCCGATCAGACCACTCTGGTCTGTGGTCTGGCGGGGATTACCACAATTCTTTTCACCTGGAAGCTTATCGGCATTGTCAGTCTGTCCGGACTATTGCAAAGAATTCTCTTTTCCCTTGCCACCCACCTCATTTTATTCTCAGCCCTTGGCGGCGTATTTGTTATAATCTTCAACATCCTAACCAAGTCAGACCCGATCAAGACATCGTGGTGGCAATGGCTCATTCATGGATTTTACTGGGATTCGGTCAACGGTTTTTATGCTTTTGCGATTTTTGTCATCGGCGAGCTCAAACTGGAAATTATTGGCTTATTTTTCATAGCCTCTGTTGCCATCGCCATTCTTGCTCCCTGGAAGCAAAATTCTTCAACTAATTTTGGACGAATTTAATCCATCGATTGAGATCGCCTCCCCACTCGTGCTAACCCAAGTTGGAAGACCGTGGATTCCAAGGCCCACTTCCCGGGTCAGAGCTTCATGATTTGGCTCCAGCAAACGGCCTTCCCGCAGTCAGTCAAGCAGTCAGAGGTGTGCAATGATCCCCCGTTATTCAAGACCGGAAATGGTTCAGATCTGGGAACCGGAAACCAAGTTTCGCATTTGGTTTGAGCTCGAAGCCTATGCCTGCGACGCCATGGCTGACCTCGGTGTCATCCCGAAGGAAGCTGCCAAAACGATCTGGGAACGCGGCGGCGCGGCCAAATTCGATATCGACCGCATCGATGAAATTGAACGGGAAACCAAACACGACGTAATTGCTTTCCTGACACACCTTGCCGAGATCGTCGGCGATGATGCCCGCTTCGTTCACCAGGGCATGACGTCATCCGATATTCTCGACACCTGTTTCAATGTTCAGCTTGACCGCGCCAGCGCTATTCTACTTGAAGACCTTGATCGTCTGCTGGCGGCACTAAAGAAACGCGCCCTCGAATATAAGGACACGGTGTGTATTGGGCGCAGCCACGGGATCCACGCCGAACCCGTAACCTTTGGCCTGAAAATGGCCGAGGCCTATGCCGAGTTTGAACGCAACAGGGAACGGTTGCAGGCGGCGCGCGAGGATATCGCGGTCTGTGCCCTCTCCGGCGCGGTCGGCACCTTTGCCAATATTGATCCCCGAGTTGAGGAACATGTCGCAAAAAAAATGAACCTGGCGGTGGAACCTGTCTCCACGCAAATCATTCCACGTGATCGGCATGCGCAATTCTTTGCCACCCTCGGTGTAATCGCCAGTTCAATTGAACGCCTGTCCGTGGAAATCCGGCATCTTCAGCGATCGGAAGTCCTGGAAGCGGAGGAATATTTTTCCGCCGGCCAAAAGGGTTCATCCGCCATGCCCCACAAGCGCAATCCGGTCCTGACCGAAAATCTTACAGGCCTTGCTCGCCTCGTGCGCTCATATGCTTTGCCAGCAATGGAAAATGTCGCTCTCTGGCATGAGCGTGATATTTCTCACTCCTCCGTCGAACGCGTTATCGGGCCAGATGCAACCGTGACCCTTGACTTCGCATTGCACCGCCTAACCGGTGTGGTTGAAAAGTTGATTATCTATCCTGAAAACATGCTCAAGAACCTGAACAAGCTTGGTGGCCTCGTCCATTCCCAGCGCGTGCTTCTGGCCTTGACCCAGGCCGGTGTCAGTCGCGAAGACGCCTATCGGCTGGTTCAACGCAATGCCATGAA
Organism: Methyloligellaceae bacterium; assembly: GCA_051009705.1. GTDB lineage: Bacteria > Pseudomonadota > Alphaproteobacteria > Rhizobiales > CAYWUX01 > JANQOC01. Next base: position 2,731 of record JBPCWG010000529.1, read on the forward strand.
AGTGTGGGAAGA
>JBPCWG010000530.1:0-4955 GCA_051009705.1 Methyloligellaceae bacterium
ATCCCAAGCCGATGGAATTATGATTGGGCGCGGTGCTTGCGGAGCCCCCTGGTTTCCCGGCCAGACTGCGAGTTTTCTCAACGGTTGCAATCAAAATGAAATTGATCCCAAACCTCCGACAGGTTCAGATCTCTATCAACTCGTCAGTCGTCACTACTCGGAAATCCTTTCCCACTACGGCATAGAAATCGGACGCAGAACGGCGCGAAAACATCTGGGATGGTACATCGAGAATTTGGGGTTGACCGCTTCGGAAACAAAATTATGTCGTCAAAAAATCTGTCGCGAAGACAGTCCCGTTAAAGTTCAGGAATTACTAAAGGAGTTCTTTGATCGTCGCCAGGAGGTCGCGGCATGAGTTTATCCTCCGAAACCAATATTCGCTCCTCCAGCGAAGACATATCGATCAGTGGTGATACGCTTCTCAATATGTTGCCGCATCCCATCATGCTGGTCGCCAAGAGTGGATTTATACAGTTTGCGAATACAGCGGCAGAAATTTTCTTTCAGACAAGCACGGCAATTCTGAAAAAGATGACACTTGAAGACCTGATTACATCCGGTAGTCCATTGTCTTCTCTCGTGGATCAGGTGCGCCGATCACGCGCAACGGTCAACGAATACGGTATCGAGGTGGACTCGCCTAAAGTCGGGCACAAACAACTCGTCGATGTGTACGGGGCGACAGTGCCGGATTCACCTGACAATGTTCTCATAATTCTGCAACAGCGAACCATGGCGCAAATGATCGAGCGCCAACTGACCCATCGGGCCGCCGCGCGTTCCGTGTCCGGACTGGCGAGCGTTCTCGCCCATGAGATTAAGAATCCTCTGTCCGGGATAAAAGGTGCTGCGCAATTGCTCGAGTCTTCGGTCGATGACCAGGATCGAACACTGACCCAGCTGGTTATCAACGAAACAGATCGCATCTGTGCCCTCGTTGACCGCATGGAGGTATTCGGGGACGAGCGTCCCATGACACTGGAGCCCGTCAATATCCATGATGTCCTGGATCATGTAAAAACAATTGCTCAAAACGGTTTTGGCAATCACATCTCAATAGTAGAGAATTATGATCCGTCGCTGCCCCCGGTTTCAGGTAGCCGCGACAAACTCATTCAGGTCTTCCTGAACCTCGTCAAAAATGCCTGCGAAGCCATCGGAACTCAACGTCAGGACGGAAAAATAATTTTAACAACTGCGTTCCGTCCGGGAATTCGGTTGTCCGTTCCCGGTTCAAGAGCTCGGATCAGCCTGCCTCTGGATATTCTTATCGAGGACAATGGCGACGGCATTCCCGATGAGTTACGCCCGCATCTATTTGATCCCTTCGTAACCACAAAAAACAGTGGTTCGGGTCTGGGCCTGGCTCTGGTGGCGAAAATTGTCGGCGATCATGGCGGCATAATCGAATGTGACTCGCATCCGCGTAACACGACCTTCCGGGTGCTGCTCCCCATGTTTCAAATGGATGAAGATGAACTAGAACACGAGACTTCGCATGATTAAAGGCAATGTTCTCATCGCGGATGATGATGCTGCAATTCGTACAGTGCTCAATCAGGCTCTTGCCCGGGCCGGTTATATGCCCCGGGCAACGGGAAATGCCGCCGCTCTCTGGCGCTGGATATCACAAGGAGAGGGCGACCTGGTCATTACCGACGTTGTAATGCCCGATGAGAATGCTTTTGATCTCTTGCCTCGGATCAAAAAACTACGACCGGAATTGCCCGTCATTGTGATGAGCGCTCAAAATACGCTGATGACGGCGATTACGGCCGCTGAAAAAGGCGCCTATGAATATTTGCCGAAACCATTTGACTTGAAGGAAGTGATTTCGGTCGTCGGACGGGCCATTTCAGAAAAAAAAGGGCCGACGCGACCGGGTCCTGAAACCGGACAGGATGATCTGCCTTTAATTGGTCGCTCACCGGCCATGCAGGAGATTTACCGGGCCATTGCACGTCTCATGCAGACCGACTTAACAGTTATGATTACCGGTGAATCCGGGACCGGCAAGGAACTCGTTGCCCGGGCGCTGCATGATTTCGGCAAGCGCAAAAACAGATCCTTCGTGGCGATTAACATGGCTGCGATCCCCAAGGAACTCATCGAGTCCGAACTTTTCGGTCACGAAAAAGGGGCTTTTACCGGCGCACAAAGCCGAAGCATTGGCAGGTTTGAGCAGGCCGATGGCGGCACTCTGTTCCTGGATGAAATCGGCGATATGCCCATGGATGCCCAGACCCGTCTGCTGCGCGTTCTGCAGGAGGGGGAGTATACGACTGTCGGAGGGCGCACCCCGATTAAAACCGATGTAAGAATTATTGCCGCCACAAACCGGGATTTGCAGCAACAAATATCCCAGGGCCTGTTTCGCGAAGATCTCTACTACCGCCTGAATGTGGTTCCACTGCGTCTGCCGCCGCTCCGGGATCGTTCGGAAGATATTGGCGATCTTGTCCATCATTTTCTCGCCATCACCCAGAAGCAAGGCTTGCAGGAAAAAAGCTTCGACAAAGACGCCCTGGATCGTTTGCGGCGTTATCAGTGGCCGGGAAATGTACGTGAGCTTGAAAATCTGGTGCAGAGAGTCGTTGCTCTATATCCGCAGGAAACCATAAATGCAGAACTCATCGAAAGTGAACTGACATCCAATATTCCCAGTCTATTTCCTGACGGGCAGAATAGCGAGATTGAGTTGTCGGAATTCGTCGAACAACATCTCTCCAATTATTTTTCCGAATTCGGGGATCAACTGCCACCTGTCGGCCTCTACAATCGTGTTTTGAGAAAAATCGAGTATCCGCTGATCATCACAACACTGGCCGCCACCCGGGGAAATCAGATCAAAGCCGCGGAACTCCTCGGACTCAACCGGAATACATTGCGCAAAAAAATTCGTGACCTCGAAATTGAAATTGTTAAATCCTCCAGATGACAGCCGTTGGGAATTTAATGACCCGCGCAATTAATCTTTGAAAATCATACGATTGTACCCAAGATTGTTCGATCATCTTTGCACGGAACCATCCCATCTTATTTTTAATATTAAATAATGCGATATTTACACATAAATTGTTTCAAACACGCAACAATGTGGTTGAATTGCTGTATATTACAGGACACATTAAAGCTGATATTCGAAATTGAAACGATATTACTGTGGCAACGGCTGGTTAAGATGTTGAATTAGCATCTCAATTGCAACAAGACATTCCGAGTCTTTTGTGACTTTTTGCCAACTATGTCACTATTTCGTCAAACTTTTGTTGGCACGAATTCTCTTTGGGCAGCCGTTGAAAATCCTATGGTATTGATGAGCGAAAATCGAGCGGGTTGGGTTTCCAAAGAACAGCGCACTTGGCTTGCCAAACGGGCTCGGAAACTGGTTTTTCCCGTGGGGCTCATCAGTGTGGTTCTTGCCGGATTTATGTGTATTGCCACATTTCTTATCCTGGCCAACCTTACTCCCATATTGCCGACCCATAATGTTGTCGTCACGCTGTGGGCGCTTCTAGGATCACTTGTTTTGATTATGCTGGTGGTGATTGCCGTCCAGCTCGGTGAACTGGTTGTGGCCAGGCGAAGGGGCGATGCGGCATCCCGTTTGCATTTGCGGATCATAGGATTGTTCAGTGTGATTGCCGTACTGCCGGCGATTGTCCTGGCAATTTTCGCCACCATATCCCTGGACCGCGGGCTTGATCACTGGTTTTCCTCACGCACCAAAGCCATCATTTCAAGTGCCATTGATGTGGGAAATTCCTATCTGGATGAACATGCCCAGGTGTTGAGGTCGGATATACTGGCGCTCGCCAATGATCTCGAAGCCAATGCCTCGCAATTTCAGGCTTATGTAAACTCGATAACCGGAATTGTCGAAAATATTGGCGATTCAGACCCTGTCCGATTTGGCCCCTTCCTGACAGTTCAGTCCTCCCTAAGGGCCCTGCCTGGCGTTTACCTCATTGACCGGAACGGCAAAATTCTGTCGAAGGCCAACGAGCCGGAAGAAATTAAATATGTAGCACCGGCACCGGAACAAATAACTCAGGCTGAAGGTGGTCGGGTCATTCTGCTGTCCCCGGAAAACACCAACCTGATCGGGGCCATTAAACGTATTTCGAAGTTTGAAGAAGCTTATCTCTATGTGGTGCGGATTGTGGATCCCAAAGTGATCGCCCATATGCGCAATACATCGAGAAATGTCATTGAATATAGTCAGCTGGAAGAAGGGCGGGCCGGTATCCAGGTCGCGTTCGGTCTTCTTTATCTGGCCATTGCCGTGACCTTGTTGTTAGCCGCTCTGTGGCTTGGTCTCTGGTTTGCCAACCGTCTTGTCGCTCCTATTCGGCGGCTAATTTCCGCAGCTGATTCCGTTTCGACCGGTGATCTTGACGTCCAGGTAAAAGTAAAAAAACGAGACGGCGACCTCGGGCAATTGTCTTCGACATTCAACAACATGGTTTCGGTACTGAAGAACCAGCGGACAGACTTGCTGGATGCGAACACAATGATCAATGACCGGCGTCTGTTTATGGAAGCCGTTCTTTCCGGTGTCAGTGCCGGTATTGTTGGCGTCAACAATAAGAACGCCATCACCATCGTCAACCGTTCCGCTGAGACTTTGTTAGCCGTCCGAGAAACCGATTTGCTGGGACAACAACTTTCAGAGATCAGCTCGGAATTCGCTGACCTTCACTTGCAGGCCCGGGCTAATCCCGACAAACTCATTCAGGATCAGATCGCCATGATGGTCGATGGCGTGGAACGAACCTTTGCGGTGCGCGTTACACGGGAAGAATCCACTGATGAAGATCATGGCTATATCGTTACATTTGATGACATCACCGAACTTGTTACGGCACAGCGGTCATCGGCCTGGGCAGATATCGCACGCCGTATCGCCCATGAAATAAAAAATCCCCTGACACCCATTCAGCTATCGGCGG
>JBPCWG010000531.1:0-3801 GCA_051009705.1 Methyloligellaceae bacterium
ACTCATGGGAGGGAACATCTGCTTCCCGGAACGTTGATCGCGAATCTGCGGACACATGAAAATAGCCCAGGTGGGTGACTAATCAGATACTGGCAGATCGACCAGAACTCTTGTCGAGCGATATAGCTGGGCTAAGTCATTGAAAAGGATGGTGCCCAGGGGCGGAATCGAACCACCGACACGCGGATTTTCAGTCCGCTGCTCTACCAACTGAGCTACCTGGGCGAGAAATCAGGAGTGGACCGATCTGGGAACGGATCCTGATGTCGACAGTGTCCCTACTTCAATATGAAGAAGAAAACAATGGCTTATAGAAAATCCTCCGCCTTCTGTCGAGTCACAGCCCCGGTCTCCGGGCCAAATTTTTTTGTGAAGGGCTGATTTTACACAAAATTCGGGATTTTTCATAAGCCGGGGCAGGAGATTTGTGCTCAATGTGAGTTCAGGCGATTGTCAGGAGAAGCGGCCATGATGGGAGGCCGGGGAAAATGGCTCCACTGTCCCCGGAGATGGCTATGTCCCCGGAGTTGGTCATGTCCGCAGAGATAGCCTAGTCATTCTCTCCCGCCGCCGTCGGGATCACATAGCGCTCGCCAAGCCAGCGCCCGAGGTCCACATCAGCACAGCGTTTGGAGCAAAATGGCCGGTAGCGGGAGATGGGCTGTTGCCGGCAGATCGGACATTTTCCGAATTGCCCTTCGGCGACGCCGGCCTTGCCCTCAGGTTCATTATTATCGTTGCTCGCCTCAGGCACGGGTTTACTCCAGGTCGATCTCGGCGCGTCGCAGCCAGTTAAAGGACACGGGATAATTTTCCCCCTGCAACAGATTGACGACCTCTGTCAGAGGCAGGCCGACCACATTGGTGTAGGAACCGGACAGTTTCTGGATAAAGGCGCCGGCAAGGCCTTGTATGGCGTAACCCCCGGCCTTGTTGCGCCATTCACGGGTCGCGAGATAGCTGTCCATTTCGGCACCGCTGAGGCGCTTGAAACGCACCCGGGTTTCGACGACGCGATGACGCGTCTGACCCCTGGGGGTGATCAGGGAAACAGCGGTGAAAACCTTGTGAGAGCGACCGGAAAGCAGTTGCAGCGCCAGGGCGGCATCTTCAACGAATTCCGGTTTCCTGACAATCCGCCGGCCGACGGCGACCGTGGTGTCGGCGGCGAGAATAAAGCAGTTCTCCAGGTTTTCCTCCGACCTCAGGATTTCCTGAGCCGCCGACGCCTTGGCCCTTGCCAGACGCGAGACCATGGATCGCGGCATATCGCCTTTCTTCGGTGTTTCATCGATCGTGACGGGACGAAGGATATCGGGCTCTATGCCGACCTGTTTCAGCAGCGCCAGGCGACGCGGTGATGCGCTGGCCAAGACGAGCTTGTAGTTTGCGAGCCGGTTTTTACTGCCAGGTCCCATAAATTCGACTGATCCGTTCCCGTGATGTTTCGTGCTATCTGTGGCTCGAAGTCCCGGCGCGCGCCGCTGTGCTATTTGAAACGGTAGGTAATCCGCCCCTTGGTCAAATCGTAAGGGGTCATTTCAACCAGGACTTTGTCTCCGGCGAGAACGCGAATTCGGTTTTTCCGCATCCTGCCAGCCGTATGCGCAATGATCTCATGCTCGTTTTCGAGCTTGACCCGGAATGTCGCATTCGGCAACAACTCGGTGACCACTCCGGGAAATTCAAGTAGTTCTTCTTTGGCCATTTATCCTTCCTTGTTGGATCTTGGCGAAGAATGTGAGGGAATTTAATCAAAAATCAAGCCAGAACTTGGAAATTCGCAATTTTACACTCAATTATTGTCCCATATGCACGATTTAACCTGACAATTGGTGAGACAAATCAAAAGACAAGCATAATCGACGTTTAAATAGCACTGCCGCCGGTGAGCGGGAAGCGATCCTTTATACGTTGAAACAGCTGATCCCGGCACTGGCGGTATTGTTCGAGAATTTGCGTCCGGCTTCCCTGATAGGTGGTCGGATCAATGGTCGGCCAGTACTCGACATCAACGGCCATGGTGCGGGTCAGTTCAAGGGCCTGGTGATGGGCTTCCGGCGCCAGTGTGATGATCAGATCGAAACTGGTGTCATTGAGCTCTTCCAGTGTCCGCGGTACGTGTCCGGAAATTTCTACGCCTATTTCGTTCATAACCTCGATGGCGAAGGCATCCTGCTCTCCCAGCCGCACGCCCGCCGAGCGGGAATAAATCCGGGTGCCCGCGAGATGCCGCAGGATCGCCGCGGCCATGGGCGAGCGAACGGAATTCATGGCACAGACGAACAGCACAGCCCCCGGTATGTCGTATTGAGGAGACGGGGCCAACGATGTCAACCTCGCCGCTGCAGGGCACAGATCAAAGTAAACAGGCGGCGTGCGGTTGCAAAATCAGTCTTTATTTTACCCCTGAGACGCTCCATGAGCAGACGACTGCCTTCATCATGCAAACCTCGCCGGCCCATATCTATGGCTTCGATTTTGCTTGGAGGCGCTGTCTTGATGGCCTCGAAATAGCTGTCACAGATCAGGAAATAATCCTTGAGAATGCTGCGAAACGGCGTCATCGACATTATGTGCTTGGAATGCGGAGAGGTATTGACATCGACAATATCAAAAACCAGGCGTCCCTCGACAAAGGAGAGGTGCAGGGTAAACGGCCCATCCCCCGACGTATCGGGTTCAAAATAATTGTCGTCGAGCAGATCAAAGATCGCAACTTCGCGTTCATGCTCCACATCAGGCGTATTGCGACCGAGACTGTCGCGGTTAATGACGATGTCAACCAAGCAAGATTTACTTTTCTCCCGCTCGTCTGACATATCGGTCAAGGCTCCTCTCTGGGTCGTATACCGGGCGCGTTATCCGGCGTCGGGCAGTCGAATGGCAACCGAACGCTTGTGCGCTTCCAATCCCTCTGCATCTGCCAGCAGCATAGCATGGGGCCCGAGAATATTCAGAGCCTTTTGATCGAGTTTCAAAAGCGAGGTGCGCTTCATAAAGTCCAATACGCCCAGTCCGGATGAGAACCGCGCCGTCCGCGACGTCGGCAGGACATGATTTGACCCGCCGACATAATCTCCGATTACTTCCGGTGTTTCCCGTCCGAGAAATATAGCGCCGGCATTCTGGATTTCGGGAACCAGAGCTTCGGGATCGTCGAGTGCAAGCTGCAAATGTTCCGGGGCCAGCCGGTTGACAAGGGTCGGGGCCTCATCCAGGGCGGCGACCAGAATGATAGCTCCGAAGGATTGCCAGCTCTGGGAGGCAATGTCGCCACGCTTCAGCTCTTTGAGCATGCGGTCCACGGCTTGCCGGACAGCTTCGGCGAGGGACGCATTGTCGGTGATCAGGACGGACTGGGCTGCGGTATCATGCTCGGCCTGAGCCAGGAGGTCGGCCGCTATCCAGTCCGGGTTCATAAGCTCATCGGCGACGACGACGACTTCAGATGGACCGGCGATCATGTCAATTCCCACATGACCAAAAACCTGGCGCTTGGCTTCAGCCACATAGGCGTTACCGGGGCCGACAATTTTTGATACGGGAGCGATCGTCCGGGTTCCGAAAGCCAGGGCCCCGACGGCCTGGGCGCCGCCGATACGGTAAATCTCGTCGATACCCGATACCGAAGCTGCGGCAAGCACCAGGGGATCGATGCGGTCGGAGCGGGCAGGGTGGACCATGACGATGCGTTTCACGCCGGCGACCCTGGCAGGGATCGCGTTCATCAGAACCGAGCTCGGATAAGTGGCCGTGCCGCCGGGGACATAGAGGCCGACACTTTCGACAGGTGTCCAT
>JBPCWG010000532.1:0-9147 GCA_051009705.1 Methyloligellaceae bacterium
CCATTGGCGCGCAGTCCCGCAACCTGATCGTCCATCAGGGCCACCAGTGGCGATACGACGATGGTCAGCCGGTCAAGAAGCAGGGCCGGGATCTGGTAACACAGGGATTTTCCCGCCCCTGTCGGCATGACCACGAGGGCATTGGTGCCCCTGGCCAGGAGATCAACGATTTCCTCCTGACCGGGCCGGAAGGCGGAATAGCCGAAGATATCCCCGAGAATTCTGGCCCCGTCCTCGTTCATGAATGTCCGTACCGCAAATAGCCGGCACCCGCGGCGCCGACGCCTTGGCCGGCGCTTGGACCCGCGGTGGATCTGGAGCCCGGATGGGCAATGCTGACTGAATAAATGATTACCGCTGATAGCTGCTGGAGTTTCCGCAACGCTTCTGCCCCTCAAAACGCCTCGTCGATGAATTTTTGTAGCTGAGTCGTGGATCAAAAAACATCAGGAAGTGCCCGAATTCCGCGGATTTGCACGGTAATTATCCGGTGAACTGTGGAGGAAGAGGCCGCCCTTCCCTTGATTCCGGCAGTTTCATCAATGAGGAGAGTGGTTTATTATCCCGCTGCCGGGTCTGGAACTTCACACACTCTCCAATCAGGACCCAAATCAGAACGAAAACAATGGCCTCACTCCGCCATATGAATTAATGGAGAAATCCGAATGGCGATTGATTCAGACATTATCGAACCGAGTGTCGATCCCGATACGAGAAAGCTCGCGGTCCGGAACGTTGTCGGTCAAAATGATGCGGGAACCCGGACGGAAATCAATGTCCGCGACTATGCTCCGGTGATTACTGACGAACCCTCAAGTCTGGGCGGCACGAACTCCGCCCCCAGCCCCAACGAAACCCTGCTGGCGGCTCTTGTCGGTTGCGAAGGCGTCATCATTCGCGGTGTCGCGTCGGCGATTAACTTTGAATACTCGAAAGTCGAATTCAAGGCCGAGAGCCGGATCGACCTCAGGGGGCCGAAGGGTGTTCCCGGCGTCCGGCCCTATTTCGAAACCGTCACCGTCGATGTGATCCTGCACACGGACGAGCCTCCGGAGCGTATTGAGAAGCTGAAAAAAAATGTCGAGTTCCGCTGTCCCATTGTCAATCTTCTGCGCGCGGCGGATGTCGAGCTCGTTGTCAACTGGACGAAAAAGTCTGCCGCATCCAATCCGGTTGAATAGCTCCGGTTAATCCCGGTGACGATGAGCGCAAATCCTCGTCACGACGGCGATGAGGATTTTCCGAACAGGTCCCGCAGGCCGCCGCCATCCTTGATGTGCAAATCGCGCTGGGGAAAGGCGATCTCAATGCCTTCTTCCCGGAACTTTTTCCAGATGGCATTGCGCACACTTGTTCGCACTTCGAACGTGTCTTCCACATTGGCGATATACACCCGCAGTGAGAATATGAGGGCGCTGTCCGCAAAATCCGAAAACAGACAGCGCGGTTGCGGATTGCGCAGCGCCTTGGGCTGGGACCGGGCGATTTCCATCAGCAGTTCGAAAACGCGCTCCGGATCGCTGTCATAGGCAACCCCGACATCGACAACCACGCGGCCGGTCTTGTTGCCATAGGTCCAGTTGGTAACCCGGCCGGTAATCAGGTCGGCATTGGGAATGATCACGCTCGACCGGTCGAACGTCCGGATTTCCGTCGAACGCACCTTGATCTGTTCCACGAACCCCTCGACTTCATTGAGGATGATCCAGTCGCCTTTCTTGATCGGTCTTTCCGTGAGTAGAATGAGGCCGGAGACGAAATTGTTGACAATACTCTGCAGCCCGAAACCGATCCCGATGGACAGGGCGCCGGCAATCAGGACCAGGTTCGACAATCCGAGGCCGACAAAGGAAAGGGCAACAAGTATCGTCAGCGCGAAACCCAGATAAGTGAGGATTTTCGCAATGGAATCCTGGGTTCCCGTGTCATCGGCAAAGACATATTCGGTACGCCGCTCGAACATCCGGCGGACCGTACGTGTCAGCATCAGGCCGGCAATGAAGGTCCCGATGGCCAGGAACACGCTTTGCAGCGACAGATTGAACGCGCCGATCTGGAAGCCGAAAAAGGCCGAGGATATCCAGCTCCTGACTTCGCTCCATTCATACCCCCATTGCAGCAGCAGCAGCGGAATACCGATGAGCAGCACCAGAAGATCGAGCCCGATACCCAGCACGACGCCCTGGGTGGCGTTGATCATCGGCGGGTGAGCATCTTCGTCCTGTTCCGCATCCTCGCTGAAATTCTTCTTTGGTGTCGACAGGTATTCCGCCATCAGGTGCACAAGGGAGAGAAGGAACAACAGCCCGCCGGTCGTCACGATCTGGCTGCCGATAAAGTGCGCCAGGGTTACATAACCCAGCAGGGCTGCGGCAAATATGACAAAGGCAAACAGCGCAACCACGCCATAAATCCAGCGGGGCCAGCCATAGGTTTGCCGGCTGAGGGCGCCGGCATCGGGTCGGATGAGGCGAACCAGCAGCAGGCTGCCAAGAATGATCGAATAGATAATGGCAAAAAACAGGCTGCGGGAAATACCGAGCGCCAGAGAGGCAAGCGTGGTGTGCTCGATCAGTTGCAGGACGTGATCGACAAGCCAGACCATCACGTAGAGTGACGCCAGCCGGAACAACCAGCGCGACGATGTCTCATGCAGGCGGAACAGCTGCTCTCCCCGATCCCTTGGGATAAAGCTGTAGCGAAAGGCCGATAACAGGAAAACCGCAACGGAAATCAGCAATAAGAACTGTCGTGAAAATTCAAACTCGGTGGCGGTGAGCAGTTCAAACGAGGAGGACACCAGCTGAAAGACGGCAAACATGCCGACGATGGGCAGCGAAACCGAGAGGGTCCGCCGGAGGATGGCGGCGCCGCGTTCCGATCGTGTGTAGTCGTCATCCGGCCCAAGGGTTCGGGTCCCCACGGACCGCAGCAACCGGTACGACAGCACGAACAGGGCTAGTCCGGCAGCGCCGGCGACGAACAGTGTCGTGATGAAGAGTAACCAGGACTGGCGCAGTTTCTTGCCGATCCAGCCCGCCGTCCAGTCCGTGATGCGGCCCATCTCCCGCACCGAATTCGGGAGGGTTTGTGTCCAGAAATTGCCGTCGCCGAAGTTCTGCGACCGGCTCAGGAGCCGGGACAGAAATTCCTGACGGCGCTTTGCATTGTATACGGCGATAATCTGATCGGCGCGCAGCAGCAGTACTTCGGCGCGCTTTGTCAGGCCGCTATAAGCGGCGACTTCATCCCTGATGAGGGTTCGCTGGCTCGCCAGCGTATCGGATTCCGGCTCTCCCTCCTTCGGTGCCGGGCCCAGCCTTTGCAGGCGCAGACTGGACGAGTCGAGCTCCGGCTTCAGTTCGCTGGAAAATTTCCTGAGTTCGGAAATGATAATCTGCAGGGTGTCGATGGTGGGCTGCTGCTGGTTGGATTGCGCGAACTCGGGAGATCCAATCCGGGTTTTCAGCCTGAGAATATCCGTTTGCCAGACATTGAGCTTGGAGGAATATTTATTGATGATTTCCGGATTGGCGCCGGAAGCGATGACACTGTTGACCCAGCCGCCGGACCCGTCCTTGCCATTGGCGGTTTGGGCCGAAAGCGGCTGGCCCGGGATGGCGACCAGCACCAGTGCCAGCAGCAGTGCCGGCAAAATGAACGTCCCGGACCGCAAATATGTCCTGCCAGGTGTGATTATCATGGAAAGCCCTGCTGGTTACTCGTTCGCGGTTCAAAGGGACCCTTGGATTTTTATTATTTTCTGCACTTGGGAGACCCGGAACATAGACGGTCATCCGGCTCTGCCATAATAAATTCAACGGTATAAATTTGTGAAGTCGGAATAGTCCATCTATACCCGATTTCTTCGCCGATTCAACCAATTCGGTGATATTGGAATGTCGGAGATGAGGGGCTGGTCTGCGGTTGTCCGATCCGGACTGACAGCTCCGCCCCGTCAGCTCCGTCCGGTCAGGCCAATTGGTCTGGTTCCCTGCCGGCCCTCTATGTTAGGCTTTGACCGCAATAGGCAAACCCCGGTTTAAAGGATCTGTATTCATGGTTGATCTCGGAAATGAGCTCGAAGGAAAAGTGGCCATCGTGACCGGGAGCGCCCGCAATATCGGCCGCGCCACGGCCGAGGAGTTGGCGCGCGCCGGTGCCGCCGTCGTCATCAATGGCGTTCAGGCCGGTACTCTCTGCGAGGAGGTCGCCGAAGGCATTCGCGCCGGCGGCGGCAGGGCCATTCCCTTCCTCGCCGATGTGCGGGATCAAACGGCGGTGAACGACATGGCGGCGGCGGCCGTGCGCGAGTTCGGCGGCATCGATATTCTGGTGCACAACGCCGCGGTCCGCGGGCGCAAATCCATCGAGGAGCTCGAGTTCCAGGAAATGTCCAACGTTCTCGACATTTCAGTCCATGGTCTCTTCCGGCTGGTCAAGGCGGTTCTGCCTTCTATGACCGAGCGGCGAAACGGTGCCATCGTCGGTGTCGGCGGCATGGCATCCACCGTCGGCGCCACCGGGCGTGCCCATGTCATGGCCGCGAAAATGGGGCAGGCGGCGTTCGTGCGCGGACTGGCCTATGATCTTGCGGATTATCAGATCCGCGCCAACCAGGTCGTCGTCGGGGCCTTCGACACGGTGCGCGAGGGCAATCCCTCGGTGGCCGGGGTATCTCCCATGGCGGGGCGAAACATTCCCCTGGGCCGCAAGGGCGTGCCCCAGGATATGGCCAATCTGATCCGTTTCGTGGTCGGTCCGGCCGCGTCCTACATTACCGGTGAGACCCTTCACTGCAATGGCGGCGCATATATGAACCTTTAGGGTTTGGTATGAATTTCCCGGGCGCCGCGGGGCAACCGCCTGGTGACGGCCAGATAATTGCCTGGAATGCGACAGCCTGAAAAGCGACAACCCGGACAATCGCAGCCCGGAAAGCAACAGCCTGGAAAGCGACAGCCTGGAAAATGACAACCCGGAAAGCGCCAGTCTGGAAAGTGACGGCCTGTACAATGACGGTCTGGATAATGACAGTCTAGATAATAACAATCTAAATTATGGCGTGGCGGATTTTGGCGGAAACCCATTCACTGACCACCACTGTGGCGATGATCACCAGCAATATCAGGGACACCTGTGTCCAGGCGAGACTGGTAATGGAGGCATTGAGCTGCAGCCCGATACCGCCGGCCCCGACCAGCCCGAGCACCGTGGATTCCCGGATATTGATATCCCAGCGAAAGACCGAGATCCCGGCAAAGGCCGGCATGACCTGCGGGACGATGCCGTAGGCCGTGACCTGGGCATTGGATGCCCCCGTGACCGTCACCGCTTCCACCTGGTTTTCATCGATTTCCTCGATCGCCTCGTAGAGGAGCTTGGCGCAGAAGCCAATGGAGCGAAGTCCGATCGCGATCACCCCCGCAAACACGCCGGGGCCGACGATGGCCACCAGGATAAGCGCCCAGATCAGCGAGTTGATGGAACGGGAGGCAACGATAATAAAAAGCGCCACCGGGCGCACGAAATACAGGCTCGGGGTTGTGTTGCGCGCGGCGCAGTAGGCCGTCGGGATGGCGAGGATAATGGCCATGACGGTTCCAAGGGTGGCGATGTTGAGCGTGTCCCAGATGGCCACCCAGAGGACATCCATATAGCTCCATTTCACCGGCACCATGCGGCTGGCCATGTCCACGGCCTGTTTTGGCGCATCCAGGACAAAGAACCAGACGGTTTTTTCCGAGATCAGCTGCCAGCAATAGACGAAAATGGCGGTGACCGTGAGGTAGCCGCCCCAGATCGCGAATTGCTTGCCGCGCTCCCGTCGCTGCCAGACCTTCAACTCACCTTTCTGAAGAACCGCCATTACTGCATCCACCTGCGCACATAACCGGACGAATATTCGACGACCATCACGATGGCGATGATGATCAGCAGGATGGCGGCTGCGGAGTCCAGTTCATAGCGATCGAAGGCGGTGTTGAGGGTGGCACCGATACCGCCGCCGCCGACAATGCCGACGATGGCCGATTCTCTGAAATTGATATCGAGGCGATAGAGACCCAGCCCGATCATCCGCGGCAGCACCTGGGGTTGGATGGCGAAGTTGAGCCATTGAAACCAGCTGGCCCCGGTGGCGCGCACCGCCTCCACCTGATTGGGATCGATGTCCTCGATATCTTCGGCGAGCAGCTTGCCGTAAAAGCCGATGGTCGCAATACTCAGAGTCAGAAATCCGGCAAACGGTCCAAAACCAAACAGTTTGACCATGAAAATGGCGATAATGACCTCCTGGAAACTGCGGGAAACCGCCAGGATGCCGCGGCAGAAGAGATAGACCGGCTTCGGCGCCAGATTCTTGGCGGCCCCGAGACCGATGGGTATGGACAGGGCGATACCGACCACCGTCGACGTGATCGTCATCCAGATGCTTTCATTGAGCCCCTCAAGGATCTCCGGCCATCTGGAAATGAAATCCGGCGGAAAAAAGCCGGCGAGGAAACGCTGCCCCCGCGGCAGGCCGTCGGCGACCCGCGTCCAGTTCACCTCCATGGTTCCAAAAGCCAGGGCCAGGTAAATTGCCACCGCCAACCCGAGAGCCCAACGCAGAAACGCGCTTTTGACAAAAGGTGGTTTTTTCCAGGTCCGGGGGAGAGTTGTCGTTGTCATCGCCGGACCCTCAAGTCAGTCCCGACAAGCGGTCGCGATCAAGTTCGGGGGCCTTCTTGTGCTCCGGATCCGGATCCGGGACGTCTTCGAGTGCTTCATCCGACAGGTCTTCTTCGTCGACATTTTCGATAGTGGCTTCCCAGTCCTCTTCCCCGTAAATCTGGGTCAGTACGTCCGGCGTCAGCCCGTTTGGGGGGCCGTCATAGACGATCTCGCCAAGCTGAAGCCCGACAATGCGCTGGGCAAACATCTGCGCCAGAAGCACATCGTGAATATTAATGATCGCCGACAGCTTCCGCTCTTCGCACAGCTCGCAAATGAGGCGCATGATTTGCCGCGACGTCTTCGGGTCAAGGCTTGCGGTGGGCTCATCGACGAGCAGCAGTTCCGGGTTTTGAATAAGGGCCCGGCAAATGCCGACCCGTTGACGCTGGCCGCCCGAAAGTTCGTCGGCACGCTTGTCGCACATTTCCGCAAGTCCCACGCGCTCCAGCAGCCGGAAAGCCTCGTCAATATCCGACTGGGGGAATTTTCGGAAATAGCTGCGCCAGAATCCCACATAGCCAAGCCGGCCGGAGAGAACATTTTCCATCACCGTCAGGCGCTCGACCAGGGCATATTCCTGAAAAATCATGCCCATGCGGCGACGGACCAGGCGCAATTTCGATTGGCTCAGAGACCTGATATCGAGATCGTTGAGCAATATGCGCCCCGAAGTCGGCTCCACCAGCCGGTTGACACATCGGATCAGGGTCGATTTCCCCGCTCCAGAAGGCCCGATCAGCGCCATTACCTGTCCATCGGGAATCTCGAGATCAATACCCTTCAGGGCCCGGTCGCCCGTCCGGTATTGTTTCACTAACTGCTCAAGTCGCAACATTGCGAGTCCAGTTCCGACAATTGTTCGGAAATAAAATGATAAAAGTGCACAGTTAGCCGGAACCGGTCGAGAAGGCTCCGGCTATCTGTTGTCCCGAACTATTTGCAGGAATAGGAGACGCCGTTCGCCGTATCGATCTTGCGGATCACGCTCCAGTCAGATTTGTGGTGGATGGAAACAAAACGTCCCTCTTTCTTAAACTCCTTTTGCAGGTCGGACCCTTCCCAATTGAAGGTAAAGAAAGCCTGCTTGATCTTTGCCACGACTTCCGGGTGCAGATTGTGCGCATGTCCGTATCCGGTTGTCGGAAACGTTTGTGATTTGTAGATCGTGCGTATTTTCTGCGGATCGACGACTTTGCGGTTGATCATCCGGGTAAGGACGGAGTTGGCGATGGCCGCGGCTTCATAGTCCTTGTTGGCCACGCCCATGATGGAGTTGTCATGTTTTCCGGAAAACGCGGTTTTGAAATCCTTTTCCTTTTCCAGGCCAAACTCCGACTTCAGGAGGGCCGACGGCGCTTTGAAGCCCGAATTGGACGTCGGCGAGGTAAAGGCCAGGGATTTGCCCTTGAGGTCCGCAGGTGATTGCAGGGCGCTGTCTTTGGGGACGATGATTTCCATTTCATACCCGTAGGAACCGTCTTTGGACGCCATCATTGCAAACGGCACGAAGCCGGCGCAACTGACGGCAACAGGGTTGCCGCCTGTATTCACCCCGGCGACATGCAGCCGGCCGGAGCGCATGGCTTCATACTGGGCCGCATAGGACTGGACCGGGAAGAAGACAACCTTTTTACCGGTCAATTTGGACATGTGCTTGATGAATCCGTCCCAGACCTTGGCATATACGGCGGGGTCCTCAACCGGTGTATAGGAGAATATGATTGTGCTGGGATTCACCCAGTCTTTCGGATCGAGAGGAAGGTCGGCTACAAGATCCCGGTTGCGGTCGCAATATTGCTTGTCAAGGGTTCCCCGGTAGCACTCTTCCTGCGCCTGAACAGTGGCAACAGGCATGGAGATCATCGCCGTGACAAAGCATACGGCCAGTAAGGCTGTTAAAATTCTGTACATATTTTCCTCCCGATAAGGTTAGACCCGATAAAATTACACTGGGGTCGCAAACTCGATATGTATTTTCATGATCACGGATCTGCCGGATCATCTGATTTTCGATACCAAAACCCCTATATTCCAATGTATTTACAATCTGGGAAACAGCATTGCAAACGAATAAGCGTTGTCGGATCAGCGGAGTTGCACCAGATCTCCGGGACGCAGATGAATTCGGAGGGTAGCCGTGGCGCGACACTGGATCTCCTGCCGGCGTGCCTGTATGGTTTCGGCGCAAGAGGGAACGATCAATATCCCGTACGCTCACCTGTTATCTCCCGCCGGCAACATCCCCGGAGCCATCCGGCCCCATCAACCGGAACAATGGAGACCGCCGCGATGGCCTATCACCAGTTAATAAAATTTTTGGAATATCTTATATCTGGAATTGGAATTACAGCGGTTCTGGCTATACCCCTGTGTCCTCTGGTGGCCTGGATTCTGTTTACATTTTTCTTTTGAGGTCCGGTCCCGGACATT
>JBPCWG010000533.1:0-10952 GCA_051009705.1 Methyloligellaceae bacterium
CCTTCGCCACCGGATTTGTAATCTCCCGGAGTCATGCCCTCATGATCGATGAAGAGATCATGCAACCGCCCGGGTCCCGACAGTCCCAGTTCGTAACTCGCTTCCAGCAGGCTGGAAGAATCTCGCAGGAGTTTGCGCGCATGGTCGATGGTGATCGCCCGCAGGAATTCTTTCGGGCTCAACCCCGCCCAGCGCTTGAACAGCCGCTGAAAATGCGGTGCGCTCAAGCCCACTTCCCGGGCAATATCTCCCAGGTCGGGCTGCGTCTGCCAGTTCTGGTTCAAATATTCGATGGCCGACCGAACCCGTTGATAATCTTGATAATTCTGGGCTGATCGTTCCGCCAGTTTCGCATCCATGTGAGTCATTATCTTGTTTCCCAAGTCGCTGGATACAAGCAATGTAGTCAAGGAAATCAATTCCCGCGACCCGAATCTTGCGCTTACGTGCAACTAATTGCTGTTACCGCGATTGTTGTGAAGCGCTGACTGCAGGGCCTCGGCAAAATCGAGCTTTTCTTCATGGGACAGACATTCCCCGAACACCAGTTCGCGTCCATGCGAAGACAGGACCAGCCGCACTGTCTCGGCCGGATGATGTTCGACAAACAACCGCACCCAGTAGGGATTGAATTGCCAGGAGCGTGATTTGCCGGAAGCAGAAACACGCGTGATTTTAAGTTCTTTTTCCGTCAGATCTACGGTTTCATAGGCGCGCGCCGCCCGGTAATTCAGTTTGAAGAAGAAATAGATCAGCAGGACGTCGAACCCGAAGAATCCGAGAACCGGCCAGGCCCCGATCATCGCGAATATCAGTCCGGCTACGAAGCTGACCAGGCTGATCACCGACATGAATATCACGAAGCCTTTGAGGCTAAGCGAGCGGTGGGGTGTTAATATCGCCGAGAATTGGACTTGCTCATCGGCGCGATCTGTTGAATGTTCGTCCTTCATCATCATTTAATACAGCAAACAATTCTGGCGCAAAACCAATTAAATCGCAGAACTTTTATGGCCACTACAAAAAACACAGCGGGTGCAGCAAAACGACAGATATCCAAACCGCGGGTAAAAAAGCCCCGGGTTAAACTGTCGGCAGACGCTATTGAGGAACTTTTCGTAGAATTATCCAGTAAAAACCCGGAACCGGAAACGGAACTCAACTATTCCAACACATTCACACTTCTTGTTGCGGTAGTGCTGTCGGCGCAGGCGACTGATGTCGGCGTCAACAAAGCGACGGAGGCGCTTTTCAAAATTGTCGATTCGCCGAAAAAGATGATTGCTCTGGGGGAGGAAAAACTGATCGGCCATATCCGGACCATCGGACTTTATCGCAACAAGGCCAAAAATGTTATTGCCTTGTCCGAAAAACTGGAAACGGACTATGGCGGCGAAATTCCCCGCGACCGGGATGCCCTTGAAACCCTGCCCGGTGTCGGGCGTAAAACCGCGAATGTGGTGATGAATGTGGCTTTCGGTAACCCGACCATCGCCGTCGATACCCATATATTCCGTGTCTCCAACCGCACCGGTCTGGCCCCTGGGAAAAATCCTCTGGATGTAGAGCTCAATCTGGAAAAAGTGGTCCCCGACCCCTATCGCCGCCACGCCCACCACTGGCTGATCCTGCACGGCAGATATGTGTGCAAGGCCAGAAAGCCCGACTGTCCGGCTTGCGCCATTGCCCATATTTGCAAATTCAAGGAAAAAACGGCCCCGACCCTTTAACCTTGGATCAGTAACCTTGGATCAGTAACGTTGGATCAGTTTCTTATGGACCTTCCCTGCTGATCCCGATCACCGGACTTGCACTTGCCCACCGCCTCACTATAGTGCCGTTCCGTATTCAACCTGTCCGGTTAGAGACCATGGCTTCCTGATGTCCCTGGCTGACGTTCCTGGAAATTCTCGGAGTTTTCTGCAATGAGCGAATTTGACCATGATGTCCTCGGCATTGGCAATGCCATCGTCGATATTCTTTCCCGCTGTGATGATACTTTTCTGGAAGCGCAAAACCTGCCCAAGGGACACATGCAGCTCATTGACGCGGCCGAAGTCGACCGGCTTTACAGCGTAATGGGCCCCGCGACGGAAATCTCTGGCGGATCGGCGGCAAACACCATTGCCGGCCTGGCCTCGTTCGGTGCCCGGTCCGCATTCATTGGCAAAGTCAGCGACGACCAGTTCGGACGCATCTTTTCCCACGACATCCGTTCCATCGGCGTGACATACGAAAACGAACCGGCGGCCAACAGCAAACCCACCGCCCGTTGCCTGGTGCTGGTAACCCCCGACGGTGAGCGCACCATGAATACCTATCTCGGATCCAGCGTCGAACTCGGTGAGGAAGAACTCCGGCCCAATCTCGTCAAAAACAGCCAGATCCTCTACCTTGAAGGTTATCTGTATGATCCGCCCGAGGCCCAGCGCGCTTTTCACCGGGCCGCGGAAATGGCCAAGGAAGCGGGGGCACGTGTCGCCCTCAGCCTATCTGACTCTTTCTGTGTCGATCGCCACAGGGAGGCTTTCATCTCCTTTATCCGCTCCGGTGTCGATGTCCTGTTCGCCAACGAAGAGGAAATAAAATCCCTCTTCCAAACCGACAGTTTCGAGGAAGCCACGAGAATGACAACCGAAAGCTGTGACCTTGCCGCCTTAACCCTCGGTGCTGCGGGCAGCGTCATCGCAACACCCGGAACACGCACCGAAGTTGCAGCGGAGCCTGTGGAACGGGTTGTGGACACCACCGGTGCCGGTGATCTGTACGCGGCTGGATTCCTGTTCGGTCTTTCCCGCAATTTCGATCTCGAGACCTGCGCCAGGCTTGCAAGTCTGGCCGCCGCCGAAATTATCAGCCATATCGGAGCCCGGCCGGAAACCTCGCTGGCGAAACTCGCCAGGGCGCGCAACTACATGTCCTAAATTTGTTTTAGAGTGTCCGCCGGCAGCTGCACCACCGGTTTACAGCCGCCTAAGGGATACGGACTTTGTCTCGTGATCGCGGCCCTTCTCGAGAATCAGGTGCGCCCGCTGCCGCGTAGGTAATATATTTTCCCTGAGATTGAGAAGGTTGATCGACTCCCAGATTTCCTCGGCTTTTAGCGTCGCTTCCTTGGAATTCAGCTGCGAATAGCGGTGAAAATAGGCAGCGGGATCTCGGAAAGCCGTATTGGTCAGCTGCAGAAACCGTTCACAATACCATTGACCGATGAGCTCTTCGTCGGCGTCGATATAGATCGAGAAGTCGAAGAAGTCGGAGACGAAGGGTATCGCCTTGCCGTCCCGGGGAAGGCCCGCCGGCTGCAGAACATTCAGTCCCTCGACAATCAGGATGTCAGGACGGTCGACGGTGATGAATTGACCCGGCAGAATGTCATAGGAAAAATGCGAGTACACCGGCGCCCTGACATTCGGCTGCCCGGCCTTGACAGCGCTGAGAAATCTCAGAAGTGCGGCGATATCATAGCTTTCCGGAAATCCCTTGCGGTCCAGGAGATTGTTTTCTTCCAGCACATCGTTGGGATAGAGAAAGCCGTCCGTCGGCAGCACCTCGACGCGGGGATGGTTCGGCCAGTGTGCCAGCAGTGCCTGCAGAACCCGGGCCGTCGTGCTCTTTCCGACCGCAACACTGCCCCCCATGCCAATGATAAACGGCAACTTGTCTTCGTCGCGATTGAGAAACTCGAGGGTGGATTTGTGCAGTCTCTGGGCCGCTTCCACATAAAAGCTGAGCAGCCGTGACATGGGCAGGTAAATTTCTTCGACCTCTTCAACCGACAGCTTGTCTCCCAGACCTTCAAGCTGGCTGATCTGGTTCTTGTCGATGGTCATCGGCGTATCGGCGCGAAGTTCCGCCCACTGATCGCGCGTGAATGTCGTGTACGGGGAACCATTGATCTCAGTATCTTCCGGATCCCTGGGCATGACTATTGTCTCAATCTTGTTCATCGTTAGCTGGCCCCCCGGCCTGATTTTGAGGCCTTCCGGCCTTCTCTTCAATTCCCGACATCCCCATTCGGTCTTTGAGTTCCTCAAGAACTTCGGTAACCTGTATATTCCTGGACTCCAGTCCGACCATCATATGGTATAAAACATCCGCCGCCTCACCGCGAACATCCTTGTCACTTTCTGAACAGAGCGCGATCACAAGTTCCACAGCTTCTTCACCGAATTTTCTGGCAATATGTTCCGGTCCCTTTTCCAGCAGCGACTTCGTATAGGATTTCTCGGACGAAGCCTGACGCCGTTCCTGAATGATCCCGGATAGTGTGTGCAGAATATCATTGGTCATGCGCTGCCTCCGTCTCAATCCAGCCGAACTGCAATGCCGGCATCGGCCATAAAGGATTTGGCTTCCGAAATCGAATAGTCGCCGAAGTGAAAAATGGACGCGGCGAGAACAGCGTTGGCTTTTCCCTGTGTGACGCCGTCGCACAAATGCTGCAGATTACCGACACCGCCCGATGCGATTACGGGCACTGAAACAGCATCGGATATGGCCGCCGTCAGTTCCAGGTCAAAACCGGCGCGTGTGCCGTCACGGTCCATGGACGTCAGCAGGATTTCACCGGCTCCCAGCTCGACCACTTCCATGGCATACTCGACGGCGTCGATCCCTGTAGGCTTGCGTCCCCCGTGGGTGAAAATTTCCCACCGGTATTCTTCGCCTGGAGCAGAAACCTTCTTGGCATCGATAGCTACGACAATGCACTGGGCACCAAATTTCTCCGACGCCTCGCGCACGAATTCGCGATTGCTGACGGCAGCGGTATTGATCGAAACTTTGTCGGCGCCGGCCTCAAGCAATTTGCGAACATCCTGCAGTTTGCGCACACCGCCTCCGACGGTCAGCGGCATGAAACATTGTTCCGCCGTTTTCTGCACAACGTCGAAAATGGTATCGCGGTTTTCGTGGCTGGCGGTGATGTCGAGAAAACAAAGCTCGTCGGCACCGGCGATATCATAGGCGGTCGCGCAGGCCACCGGGTCACCGGCATCCACCAGATTGACGAAATTGACACCTTTGACGACGCGGCCATCCTTGACGTCAAGACAGGGTATGATGCGGATTTTCAGCATGTCCTATTTCCTGGCCTCCGCAATAAGCTGCAGCGCTTCCCCTGGATCAAGACGGCCGTCATAAATCGCACGTCCCGAAATGGCGCCTTCGAGAATGCGGCAGTCTTCCTGCAGCAGACGTCGGATATCTTCGATGGATGCAAGCCCGCCAGAAGCGATGACCGGAACGGAAACCGCCTGGGCAAGGGCCAGTGTTGATTCAATATTCAGTCCCTTCAAGATTCCATCCCTGTCGATATCCGTATAAACGATTGCGGCAACACCGGCGTCCTCGAAACGCTTTCCAAGTTCGATGGCCGATAATTCACTCTCTTCTGCCCAGCCCTCGACGGCAACGCGGCCGCCACGGGCATCGATTCCGACGACAATTTTGCCGGGAAACAACCGGCTGGCCTCGCGCACCAGGTCCGGATCCCGGACGGCGACAGTACCCAATATAACCCGGGTGACGCCCTTTAGCAGCCACGCTTCAATTCCTGGTAAATCCCGCAATCCGCCGCCGAGCTGGATCGGCAGGGAAACGGATTTCAGGATGTTTTCGACGGCAGCGCCGTTGACGCTTTCCCCGGCAAAAGCGCCGTTCAGGTCAACCACGTGAATCCATTTGAAACCCTGAGACTGAAACTGGTTTGCCTGTTCGCCCGGATCGTCATTGAAGACCGTGGCCTGATCCATATCGCCGAGCTTGAGTCTGACACAGGCGCCGTCTTTCAAATCGATGGCCGGAAATAAAATCATATCACGGGGCCCACTTCAGAAAGTTGGAAATCAATTTCAGCCCGAGCCTCTGGCTTTTCTCCGGATGAAACTGTGTACCGACAATATTGTCTTTACCGATCATCGCCGTCACCGTCCCCCCATAGTCGGTTTCCGCGATACAGTCCTGGGGGTTTTCCGTGACCAGATGATATGAATGGACGAAATAGGCATGCCAGCCCCGGGGTCCGGTCTCAATTCCTTCCAGAAGCGGATGATCGTTGACGACACGCAGGGTGTTCCATCCCATGTGGGGAATTTTGAGTTGCGGATCAAGGGGTTTGATGGGCCGGACCTCTCCGGGAATCCAGCCAAAACCTTCCGTCCGGCCATGTTCGAGACCATGATCGGCCGTGAGCTGCATGCCGACACAGATCCCTAAAAAAGGCCGCTGGCGAACCTGAACCGTCTCGTGGATGGCATCGAGCATGCCGTCCACCGCCTGTAATCCCGACAGACAATCGGCAAAAGCGCCGACCCCCGGCAGAACAATACGATCGGCTGCCGCTACAACCCGGGCGTCGGATGTCAGTTCGATCTGCAGCTTCGATGACGACTCGCCTGCGGCGCGTTCAAACGCTTTCAGTGCGGAATGAAGGTTCCCTGAACCATAGTCGATAATTGCAAGTTTCATTGATCGAATTCCAGGGCCGGCAAAGCGTCAGGTCGCTCCCCGG
Organism: Methyloligellaceae bacterium; assembly: GCA_051009705.1. GTDB lineage: Bacteria > Pseudomonadota > Alphaproteobacteria > Rhizobiales > CAYWUX01 > JANQOC01. Next base: position 6,515 of record JBPCWG010000533.1, read on the forward strand.
GCTAAATTCTGGGTGGAAAGATCGGCAACGGTGCCGGGAATATTGGTGTCATCCAGCGGCGACCAGGCGGCATCCGCATTCCAGCCGGTGAAGAACTGCTTTTCGCATTCGTAAAGATTCTTGCCGGTGGTCACGCCGCAGAACTGATAGCCGCGATGTTCCAGCTCGAAAGCACGCAGATTGTTGGCTTCGAGGGCGAAATACAAACCAAGCACCAGGGTTAAGATCGTCGCACCCGCACCCGTAAGTCCGGTGATCAGCAAAAACACGGTCATCCCGATTACCATGGCGACGTAGGCGAGCATGACATACCAGGCCCGATGGTAAAGCAGCCACAGGATGGGAATAAATAGTGCCGGCCAGCAAAATCCCGATTTGATAAATCGAAACGAGTCGACCTGCTCAAGATCGTTAAGCGGGGCAACGGCCGGTTTGAAAACTCTGTAGGTCACCATGGCGATATCCCGGCGAATTCTGGAATTCCGAGACATGTGTTTAGCGTTTCTTCGACGCAAACACAATTGCTGACGCCGGATTCCGGACCGAATTGACGCTAATTCCGATGCAAATCCGCTCTTTGATTAATCTCAGAGCTGACCTTTGGTTGAGGGGATACGGTCCTGTTGCCGAAGATCCAGGGTAATCGCCTGGCGGAAAGCCCGGCCGAGGCCCTTAAAGCAGGTTTCGACTATATGGTGGCTGTTGTCGCCGTGCCGGTTCATGACATGCAAGGTTGTGCCGCTGTTCTGGGCAAATGCCTGGAACCATTCCTGAAACAATTCCGTATCCATGTCGCCGACTTTTGGCCGGACAAAGTCCACTTTCCAGACCAGGAAAGGCCGGCCGGATATATCCAGGGCCACCTCCGTCAACGCCTCGTCCATCGCCAGGGCTGAAAATCCATAGCGCGTGATACCCGCCTTGTCTCCGAGTGCCTTGGCAAGGGCCTGGCCGAGAACAATACCGCTGTCCTCGGTAGTGTGATGGAGATCCACATGCAAATCGCCCTTGGCCCGCAAAGTCACATCGACCAGGGAATGTCTGGAGAACTGTTCCAGCATATGATCCAGGAAGCCTATTCCGGTCTGGATATCAAACGCACCCGACCCGTCCAGGTCGACGGTCGCCGAAATCTCGGTTTCCTTGGTTTTTCGAACAATTTTGGCCGTTCGATTGGATTTGCTCATAATTCACCGGCACATTTCTTATAAAAATTGCAATTAGAGCCCGGATCCGGGTTCCGTCGCACTTTTAATCCAGATTACTCTGTTGTGATACAGTAATCTAATCTAGACATGAGCGATTAATACTCAATAAAATTAATGAATTATTGTGAGACGCAATTGAACGCATATCTTGAATTCTTGTCCGTTCGTCACGATATCGGCCTTGGATTGGGTAAATATGATTAAAAATTCTGAAACTTATGAAAATTGGCATGGAACGACCATTTTAACCGTCCGCAAGAGCGGCAAGGTGGTCATAGCGGGTGACGGCCAGGTATCTCTCGGCCAGACGGTCATAAAAGCCAATGCCCGCAAGGTGAGAACCCTCGGCAATGGCGGGGTCATAGCCGGTTTTGCAGGATCCACGGCCGATGCCTTCACGCTTTTCGAGCGCCTTGAGGCCAAACTGGAACAATATCCGGATCAGCTCGTCCGCGCCTGCGTCGAATTGGCCAAGGACTGGCGCACCGACCGCTATCTCCGCCGTCTCGAGGCGATGATGATCGTCGCCGACGCCAGCGAAACCCTGGTCCTGACCGGTACCGGAGATGTGCTGGAACCGGAGAACAGCGCCATGGGTATCGGTTCCGGCGGCAATTACGCGCTGGCCGCGGCCCGGGCCCTGAATGACTCGGAACACGACGCGGAAACCATTGCCCGCAAGGCCATGGCCGTTGCCGCCGAGATTTGTGTTTACACCAATGAAAACTTGACAGTAGAAACACTGTCGAGTGAATAACCAGCCCTTTACTTTTAGCGACGGATCAAACGTCGGATCTCAATACAGGTTACCAAACAGGACAAAATGACGAACTTTTCACCGCGAGAAATTGTTTCCGAACTGGATCGCTATATCATCGGCCAGAAAGACGCCAAGAGAGCCGTCGCCATTGCTCTTAGAAATCGATGGCGCCGCCAGCAGCTCGAAGGTGAAATGCGCGAAGAAGTCCTGCCCAAGAACATCCTCATGATCGGCCCGACCGGTGTCGGCAAAACCGAGATTTCACGCCGGCTGGCGAAACTGGCCAATGCACCGTTCGTCAAGATTGAAGCGACGAAGTTCACGGAAGTCGGTTATGTGGGACGCGACGTCGACCAGATCGTCCGCGACCTCGTTGAAACCTCCATCGGTCTTGTCCGCGCCGACAAGCATAAGGAAGTTCAGGCCAAGGCCCACCTGATGGCGGAAGAGCGTGTGCTCGATGCCCTCGTCGGCGAGAGTGCGACCTCGACGACCCGTGAGTCCTTCCGTAAAAAACTGCGCGAGGGCGATCTTGACGACAAGGAAATCGAAATCCAGGTCGCTGACAGTGCGTCCGGCATGCCGGCCTTTGAAATACCGGGAATGCCGGGCAGCCAGGTCGGCATGATCAACCTCAACGACATGTTCGGCAAAGCCTTTGGACAGCGCACCAAGCCGCGGAAAGTCACCGTCTCCAACAGCTACGACCTCCTGGTCGCGGAAGAAGCCGACAAGCTCGTTGACGACGATCAGATTATTCAGGACGCCATCGATATGGCCGAGAACAACGGCATCGTGTTTCTTGACGAGATCGACAAGATTTCCGCCCGCAGCGAACGGATCGGCGGTGATGTCAGCCGCGAAGGCGTGCAGCGTGATCTTTTGCCTCTGATTGAAGGCACGACAGTCAGCACCAAGTACGGACCGGTGAAGACCGACCATATCCTGTTTATTGCCTCCGGGGCCTTTCATGTGGCAAAGCCGTCGGACCTACTGCCGGAACTCCAGGGCCGCCTGCCTATCCGTGTAGAACTGCGGGCGCTGACGAAGGCTGATTTCCTGCGCATCCTGACGGAACCCAAGGCGAGCCTTGTGAAACAGTACAAAGCTCTGATGGCCACGGAAGGCGTCGAACTTGAATTCACCGATGACGGCGTCGATGCCATTGCCGATATCGCCGTTGAGGTTAACTCCAATGTCGAGAATATCGGCGCCCGGCGCCTGATGACCGTGCTCGAACGAATTCTTGACGAAATCAGTTTTGAAGCGACAGACTGTCCCGGTGAGAAAGTCGTGGTCGATGGCGCTTATGTGCAGGAGCACATCGGCGATCTCGCCAAGAATGCCGACCTGTCGAAGTTTATCCTCTGATCCCGCACCGGATCGCCGGTGACATTCCGACAGGGTATGAGCGCCGTCCGGTCAAGATTTCTCAAAGGGCCTAGTTGAATTTCCTTAGAGTCAGGTACAGCGCGCCTTCGCCGCCATGGTGGGGAGCGGCATTGGCATAGCTGATGACGATACGGCGAAATTCCGGCTCCGACAGCCATTCGGGGACCAGACGCCGCAATACCCCCTTGGGCGCTGCAGGGTCAGGGGACAGGGTCGCGGAATCCTCGCGTGATGATGTTCGCCCTTTGCCGGTAATCACCAGCACCGTTTTGAATCCGCTTGCCTGTGCCTGCAGCAGAAATCCCTTCAGCGCCGCAAATGCCTGGTCCTGCTTCATACCGTGGAGATCGAGCCGGGCCTCGATATCCTGCCGGCCGGAGCGAATGCGCCGGAGTTGTTTCTGGTCCGGTTTTGCCAGCGGCGGCGCTTTCTTGTCTCGGCCCCTTCCATCACGCGCGTCCTTGCGCGACCCGGCTATTTCGCCGGCCATAGGTCCGGACCGGGGGTTCCGACGGTTCCGGGGTTGTTCGGTATTCGTCTCAGGATTTGCAGGAGCAGAAAATTCGCCTGTCTTCGTTTTGGAATTTGTTTGCTGTTTGGGAAGGGGTTCAACGGACTCGGTTATTTTATTCCACAGAGCTTCATCTTCCGGCGTTAAAACGGATTTTTTTCCCCGAGGCTTTCCCTGGTTTTTATTCGAGCCATTCACTGCACTTATTTCGTTCTCTTCGGCAACAGCACAATATATTGGCCTTGCACTTTCGTCCTGCCGGCAATGGCACCGGCTTTGTCCCCGGAACCCCAGTAGATATCACCGCGTTCCGGACCCTTGATGGCCGCGCCGACATCCTGGGCGACCATCAGCCGCCGGAAACCGTTTTCACCATGGTGTCGAAGCGTTGGGGCCACGACATAAATCGGCAGACCCAGATTGTGATAGCGCTGATCGACCGCCAGGCTTCGCCCGGGCGTCAATACAACATCCAGTGCGCCCTTTGGACCAGCCTGCTTGTCTTTCTTGGTAAATTCCTTGAAGAAAATATAGGACTTGTTGTGCCACATGATATTACGGGCAAGA
>JBPCWG010000534.1:0-16111 GCA_051009705.1 Methyloligellaceae bacterium
GATTGAAAACAGAGACGCCAGAATCAGCCACAAAATAACCGATACAAAAACACCGGGGAAGATATCTGACAGCCGACGATGCCCGGCAGGCAGCCCGATATGATAGAGCAACAACTGAATGATTAGAATAAGCAGTCCCGCGACATAGGTCAGGATCTGGACGATGAACTCGTTTTCGACGAGCATCACGGCCAGGGGTGAAATTTCCTGTGCTATCCGCGGCGCAAAAAGCAGAATGGCCCCGACAATGATCATGATCGCTGCGCTCGTGAAAACAAACAAGAACCCCTGTAAGCGCCGCACCAGAAATCCTCGACCATCTTCGTCCCGATAAGCCCGGTTCAAGGCACCACGCAAAGTCTCGACGCCGCTTGAAGCAAAAAACAGCATCACCAGCCCGCTGACGGTAATGAGTCCGATACGATCTCCCCGGATCACCGTGTCGATTTCCGGCAGCAAAACCCGTTCAACATCATCAGGTAGAACGGCAAATAGCTGCAGGATGATATCCCGCAGTTGATCTTCCCAACCAAAATATCCAATGAGAGAGCCAAGGAAGACAAAAAATGGGAAAACGGACAATAGAAACGAAAACGCCACTGCGCTCGCCAACGAAAATCCATTGTCCCGAACGAGCCGATAGAATGCTGTTATGGTCAGCCGGATCATGCCCTTTTCCCCCATTGCCCCGATTTTTTGCGTCGGATTCCGTTAATACTAGAAAAATACGCCCGGCCGTGCAAAGCAAATACATTGATAATCCCGATCTCGTGAGAATCAATATGGATTGCGTTGCACAACGACAATAGTGTCGCCGAAATTGCCCGATATCAATTCTCCTGCTCAAATTTTTGGCATGAATGGACCTCCGGCAGCCATCCACCGATTGACCCCGACCGTTGGGGGGACTAACACAGAGTAACGTACCAATACGGACGAGCAGGCGGAATTCTGCCTTCCGCACCTAAGAAAAGTAGAACCATGGATCCCCGACTTCAGGAACTTGCTGATGATATCATCGCGCTGAAATCCAAAGCAGCTCGCCACGTTTCAGGAGAGTTTTCCACGACGATCATCTTAGTCGATGAAAAACTTGATGAAATTCTCGAACTGCTTGAGGAAGCACCTAAATATGTCGCAACGGATAGTCGGAAAGATGAGGACTCCGTTCCATATGTGGTGCCTGACAGTCCCGATGAACTGACAAGGATCAAGGGAATTGATAAAGCTCTGGCCCATAGCCTCAGCCGCCTGGGTGTCGAAAATTTCGAAGCGATCAGTCTCTGGACCCGCTCGGATGTCAACCGGATTGGCCGGGAATTGAATCTGCTCTCCAGAATTCAGCGTGAAAATTGGATTGAGCAGGCAGCCATACTGGCGGCCGGCAAATCAACGGCATTTGCCGAAACGGCGAAACAGGGTTACGTCGTCATTTCTGATCGACGGCCACCCGCTGAAAAGCAAATTGAACTGCCGGATGTATCCGATGAACCCGGCCAGGAACCGACGGAGCTGTTCGCAGACAATTCTGTCCGGGAGCAAAAAGTACCATCGCAAACGCTCCATGCAAATGCAGTCACGACCGAGGCTCAAGATTTGGAACAGTCGCAGGTGGTGAAATCTGAAGAAGTTGCGAGGGCGAATTCACTTCCAGAACAGAGCCGAGAGGGGGACCAAAACTTTTTTCGTCCGCCACAACCAGACTCGGAATCCGTCCGGACTTCAGACAAAAAAACCGCAATCCCGGAACAAACCGGTGAAGATTTCAAAGATCAAGAAGAAGATCGCCGGCAAAACGAAGACACGATCCCTGAACAGGAAAGTCGTTCCGAGGACGATCATCTCACGCAGAAAATCGACACTTCAGACGATCAGGAAAAGGCCGACTTTAACAAAGAAATAGACGGTAACAGAGCAGAGGACAAACAAATCGAACGAAAAAGTACATTCCCTGATTTCAAACAATTCGGCGATCCATCGACATTGGCCGAGGTTGAAATTGTGCGTCACAAATCAGGAGAGCGCATCAAACTAAATAATTCACCCGATGTTCCCCGGTCACAACAACCCGTTGAAGACTCAAAGTCAAAAGAACAGCGTGGAGTGATGCGCCGTTTTATTCGTGCAATTGTTAATTCCGACGAGAAATAATTTTGCCTCGTTCCCTGCCCGCCATTGTCGATTCCAGCAGCACCGTCCATTCGCCCGATTAATCCGATCACCACGAAAGCTCGTTTATGCTGTATTATTGGTGCAAACTGTCCAGGCATAATTTTTCGATGACCCAACAAATCCCGGATTTGAGATGGCAGATCGCAATATTCTAATAACCGGATGTTCAACCGGAATAGGCAAATGCTGCGCTTTGACAATGAAACGACGCAATTGGCATGTCATCGCCACAGCCCGCAGGGAACAGGATCTCGACATGCTGCGCTCGGAAGGTTTGGAAGCGGTTTATCTTGATTATTCCGACGGGGATTCCATTGCATCCGCCAGCCAGTTCGCACTGGAAAGATTTGATGGAAAACTGACAGCTCTCTACAACAATGGCGGCTATGGCCAACCCGGTGCCGTTGAAGATATTGAAATGAGAGTCCTGCGGGAACAATTTGAAACGAATTTCTTCGGGTGGCACGACCTGACCCGACGAATTCTCCCTCATATGCGTCGGCAAAAGTCTGGCAGAATCGTCAACTGTTCCTCCGTCCTTGGCCTTGTTGCCATGAAATATCGCGGCGCCTATTGTGCGTCCAAATCCGCTCTGGAAGCGTTAACCGACTGTTTGCGACTGGAACTGCGCGGAACAGACATCCATGTTTCACTTATCGAACCTGGCCCTATTCGGACCCAGTTCGTAACGACCGCCCGAAACGCATTCATAAAGAATGTTGACATCAATAACTCTGTGCATATCGATGACTACCGGGCGAAATTGAAACAGTTCGAGGAGGGGGGAACCACATTGTTCAAACTCGAACCGGAAGCCGTTGCGCAAAAGCTTGTCCATGCCGTAGAGAGCCCGCGACCGCGCAACCGGTATTTCGTAACCAAACCGACTTATGTAATGAGTCTGTTGAAACGCCTCTTGCCCGGCAAGGCTCTTGATTCCGTTTTGTCGAGAGGATAGGTCATGCAGCTCAAATCCAGAAGCAATCAGGACATGGACGAATGCGAGCATCTAACGGTGACGACCTGCTCAAGGAGATATTTTTAATATGCAGTCGATTTTGTATGGTGTCATTCCTTTAGCCCTGATTGCCGTAACCGTCGTCCTGTTGTTGGGATTGTGGAACATGATGCGGGGAGGGAGTTCCTCATTCAGTCAGAAAATGATGCGATGGCGTGTTGGACTGCAGTTCCTGGCAGTTGTTTTAATCATGGCAGCGCTCTACCTGACTTCCGGCTAGCCGAAACCGGAGTTTTGAACTTTAGCCGGGAAACCGGACTTGACCTGAGTTTTTCCCGGATTAGTCTACATCCGGTAAAATCGGCTTCAAAAGATTCGCGAGATAATGAAAATGGTCGTACTCAACAAGATCTACACCAAGACTGGCGATGATGGCACGACCGCCCTGGGTACCGGGGAGCGGGTTCGCAAGTTCGACCAGCGTATCGAGGCCTATGGTACCGTTGACGAGACGAATTCGATTATTGGGTTAGCGACGACTCAGCTGAATGATGGTTCCGAGGATAATAAAACAGTGCTTGCCATGTTGTCCCGCATTCAAAACGACCTCTTTGATCTCGGTGCCGACTTGTGTACGCCTGACAAAGGCGAGAAACTCGATTATGAACCCCTGCGTATCGTTGAAACCCAGGTCAAGCGCCTCGAAAACGAAATAGACGAGCTAAACAAGCATCTCGATCCGTTGCGCTCTTTCATTCTGCCAGGGGGAACGACCGCCGGAGCAACCCTGCATATCGCCAGAACAGTCAGCAGGCGTGCGGAAAGGCAAATGATCAAGCTCAAAAACCAGGATAATGAGCAAGTCGGCGAGTTTGCCTTGCATTACATAAATCGTCTCTCCGATTTTCTTTTTGTCGCCAGTCGCTTTGTCAACGATCGAGGCAAAATGGACGTTCTCTGGGCTCCGGGCCAAAACCGATAGAGCAATCAGTTCAATTCGAAAACAATTCTCCGAAAGGCAGCATTAAGTGTTTGTTCCGCTCCACGACAATAATCCCCTGACAAAAATCAGATTCCAGTTTGTTACAGTCGGCCTCGTTGCCTTGAATGTCGCCATTTTTGTTTTGTTCCAGACCGATCTGGTTTCCACGGCGAATATTCAGGCTGCGACGAGTCTCGCCGTTGTCCCGACCGAACTCCTCGATGAAGGCCTTTTTGGCAATAACACGACCGGGCGATTTGACTATCTGCCTGTAGCGGAGCGCTGGACCCTAATCACCTACATGTTCCTCCATGGGGGCTGGCTGCATCTCATCGGCAATATGCTTTTTCTCTGGGTATTCGGCGATAATGTCGAGGATGCCATGGGACATTTCAGGTTCCTGATTTTTTACCTCCTTTGCGGTATCGCAGCCGGATTGTTCCATACAATGATGCTGCCAAACTCGGAAATTCCACTAATCGGCGCCAGTGGTGCCGTTTCTGGCATCGTCGCGGCCTATCTGATGCTTCACCCTCGTGTGAAGGTCTGGGTGTTGATTCTCTTCCGTATTCCGTTGCCGCTTTCCGCTGGCCTTGTACTCGGATTCTGGGTGTTGTTTCAGCTGTTCAACGCTTTTACTTCCATATCCGGAGCCGGCCAGGTTGCATGGTGGGCCCATGTCGGCGGGCTGCTTGCCGGTGCCGTTTTGATCGTGTTCATGCGACGGCCGGATGTTCCGCTTTTTGACCGATCGAAGACCGGCGCGGCATGATGAATGGGCTGAATTTGCCTGGCAACAGCTTTGACCCTACCTGCATATTTGTTCCATTGACTTGAATGCTGAGCAGGATTAGGTTCGACTTCCATTTCGCATGTGCAACATACCACATTAGGTGAGCTCAAAGTTATTCTGAAGGTTTCGTTTTTTTTCGAAGAAACAATGCGCTTGGACGCTTTTTCTCAATCAAGAAACGACGATATGTTTGGAGGATAAAGGGATGAAAGTCCTGGTACCGGTAAAAAGGCTGGTTGACTACAACGTCAAGATTCGAGTGAAATCGGATGGTTCCGGCGTAGAACTGAACAATGTCAAAATGTCCATGAATCCCTTCGATGAAATTTCCGTCGAGGAGGCCATTCGCCTGAAGGAATCGGGAACTGTAGAAGAGATCATTGCTGTCTCTATAGGACCGCAAAAATCCCAGGAGACCATTCGCACGGCCCTGGCCATGGGTGCCGACCGCGGAATTCTGGTTCAAACAGACGAATCCGTGGAGCCTCTGGCTGTCGCAAAAATTCTAAAGGAAATTGTTCTTCAGGAATCTCCGGATCTTGTCTTCCTCGGGAAACAGGCTATTGACGATGATTCCAATCAAACCGGCCAGATGCTGGCTGCCCTACTGGGATGGCCGCAGGGAACCTACGCGTCGAAAATCGAGATCGACAGCGGCTCATTGAATGTTACCCGCGAGGTTGACGGCGGACTGCAATCGGTCAAACTGAACATGCCTGCAGTCGTAACGGTTGATTTGCGACTCAATGAACCGCGTTATGCCTCGCTTCCGAACATCATGAAAGCAAAGAAAAAACCTATCGATGAGAAGACGCCTTCGGATTACGGCGTTGATATTGCTCCAAGGCTTAAAGTCTTGACCACGACGGAGCCTCCTAAACGGGAATCCGGCGTCATAGTCGAAAGCGTCGAGGAACTGGTGAGCAAATTAAAAGATGAAGCGGGAGTGATCTGATGACCGTTCTGTTGGTAGCCGAACATGATAATAGCGAACTTAATCCGGCGACTCACAAAGCACTTTCCGCTGCCAGCCAGGTCGGCGGCGGCGTGCACGTACTTGTTGCCGGAGATCAGTGCTCCGGTGTCGCCGAACACGCCGCAAAACTTGATGGCGTCGATAAAGTGCTTGTTGCGGAAGCTCCGCAACTTGCGAACCAATTGGCAGAGGAAATGGCGGCCCTCATTCATCCGCTGATGAGCGACTATGATGCGGTGATGACAGCGGCGACGACCAATGGCAAAAACTTCATGCCGTGCATTGCCGCAATGCTTGATGTCGCGCAGATTTCCGAAATTACTTCGGTTATAAGTGCGAATAGCTTTGAACGACCTATCTATGCCGGCAATGCCATCCAGACCGTAGAATCTGCCGACAGTAAACTTGTTATCACTATAAGAACCACAGCCTTCGACGCCGCAGGGGAATCGGGTTCTGCACCTGTGGAGAACATCACAGCACCCGATGCTGTAGGCATATCAACTTATGTCGGGGAAGAGCTTTCCCAATCAGATCGACCGGAGCTGACTTCGGCCAAAATCGTCATTTCAGGCGGACGTGGCATGCAATCCGGTGACAATTTCAAAATGCTGGAATCCCTCGCAGACAAGTTAGGGGCGGCTGTCGGCGCCAGTCGCGCAGCTGTTGATGCGGGCTTTGTTCCAAATGAGTACCAGGTCGGACAAACCGGAAAGGTTGTGGCGCCAGATCTTTATATAGCCGTGGGAATTTCCGGCGCAATTCAGCATCTGGCCGGCATGAAGGATTCCAAGGTTATTGTCGCAATTAACAAGGATGAAGAAGCTCCCATTTTTCAGGTCGCTGACTATGGGCTTGTTGCAGACCTGTTCAACGCCGTTCCCGAGCTTGATAAATTACTGGAAGGTTCATAGGGCCGTTAACAAGTTTGAAAGATCCACTATTGTCGAACTTGTAATACAACTCTAAAGCGTTAAGTTTGATGGGCGGCCCCTATTCGAGATATGTGAAGCCAAATGAAAATAGAAAAAATAGGCATTGTCGGCGCAGGACAGATGGGCAACGGCATCGCGCATGTTGTTTCACTTGCCGGCTACGACGTTAAACTTAACGATCTCTCAAGAGACCGGGTTGATTCTGGCCTGGCGACCATTGAAGGCAATTTGGTGCGTCAGGTCGGCTCTGGAAAGATAAAGGAAGAAGAAAAAGAGAAGGCATTAAACCACATCTCTTACGCTCCCGATTTCAGTGATTTTGAAGATTGTCAGCTGGTGATAGAAGCCGCCACGGAAGACGAATCGATAAAAAGAAAGATTTTTGGTGAAATCTGTCCGCATTTGTCTGCAGATGCCATGCTCGCTTCCAATACGTCATCGATTTCAATCACAAGGCTGGCAGCCTCGACTGACCGGCCTGAGAAATTTATCGGCATTCACTTTATGAACCCGGTTCCGATTATGGAACTCGTGGAACTCATTCGCGGTATTGCCACTGAGGATGGAACGTTCACCCTCGCACAGGAATTCGTCAAAAGCCTGGATAAGACCATCGCCGTCTCCGAGGATTTTCCAGCCTTCATGGTTAACCGTATTCTGTTACCGATGATCAATGAGGCCGTATACACGCTTTACGAGGGAGTCGGTTCCGTAGACGCCATAGACACGGCTCTGCGCCTAGGCGCGCGTCATCCCATGGGTCCGCTGCAGCTTGCTGATTTTATCGGTCTGGATACCTGCCTGTCCGTCATGCAGGTCTTGTACGAAGGATTGGCGGATACCAAGTACCGGCCGTGCCCGCTATTGGTCAAATATGTTGAAGCCGGTTGGCTTGGCCGCAAAACACAGCGTGGTTTTTACGATTATCGAGGCGATCAACCGGTTCCTACCCGGTAAGTGTTCGCCAACAGCTGTACCACGGTTTTGTTGATCAGCGGATTCCTTCAATCGCGGCCTTGATCAATCGGACAGCATCTTCGGATTTCCAGTCAGCGGGACCGACAAGTCTCCCGATTTCCTTACCATTTGGATCGAGCAGCAATGTTGTCGGCATCCCGAACGCTTTCAGGGCGCTACCCAATTTGCCACCGCTATTGTTGAAGAGTTCGAGATTCTTGACCGCAATCTCGTCCAGAAATTTCTTCGGTTTATCTAATCCCCCGCGGTCGATACTGACGGCAACGACATCAAACCGGCCATCTTGTCCTAACTTGGCTTTCAATTCATCGAGATCGGGCATTTCTTTACGGCAGGGAGCGCACCATGTCGCCCAGAGATTCAATAGAACGGTTTTCCCCTGCCATTCACTCAGGTTCCGGGGCTGATTGTCCGCATCCACGAAGGTGACTTCGGCGATGTCCTGAGGTTCCTCACGAACGACAAACGTGACCATTTGCCCGATATTCAAACCCGCCAATCCCTTTGATGCAGGCTGGGCAGCGGAATTTTTTGTCTCAGATACGGATTCCGCTGCCGGTTTCGGATCGGGTTTCGTTAATTTAGACGACACCTGATCATTGCCATCACCGCCCAAATTCACGTATACCCCAATAAATCCTGCGATGACGGCGAGAACAGCAATAAGGACATAGGTGCCGGTCGAAATCGATTTAGCCGCTTGCTTATCATTGCTCATGAATATTTATCCCGGATGAAGTCAAGACATGACAAATAAAATGTGGGGCGGCCGGTTTTCTTCCGCGCCCGCCGAAATTATGGAGGAGATCAATGCCTCCATCGACTTTGATAGACGACTCTATGCCCATGATATTAGGGGCTCCATTGCGCATTGCAAGATGTTGGGCGAAACCGGCATTATTTCGGCGGACGATAGCAATAAAATCATTCAAGGTTTAAACAAAATTTTGTCAGAAATCGAAGACGGATCCTTCGAATTTTCACGATCTCTTGAAGATATTCATATGAATATTGAATCGAGGCTTATGGAACTGATCGGACCCGTTGCCGGTAAATTGCATACGGCACGATCGCGTAACGACCAGGTCGCGACAGATTTTCGCCTCTTCGTTCGTGAAACCATCGATCATATCGACCGGCAGCTTCATGGCCTGCAGCTGCAGCTTGCCTACAAGGCAAACACTTATGCGGCCGCCCCGATGCCGGGCTTTACGCATCTGCAGGTTGCCCAGCCCGTAACCTTCGGCCATCACTGTCTGGCTTATGTCGAAATGATTTCCCGCGATCGCGGTCGATTTCATGACGCCCGTAGGCGATTGAACGAAAATCCCCTGGGGTCTTCCGCTTTAGCCGGAACGTCTTTCCCAATTGACCGGGACTTCACGAGCAAAGAACTTGGCTTTGACCGACCGACCGCAAATTCCCTGGACGCGGTTTCGGACCGCGACTTTGTACTGGAAACACTCTCGGCGGCGACGATTACTGCTATGCACCTGTCGCGACTGGCAGAAGAAATTGTCATATGGGTATCTGTCCAGTTCGGGTTCATCTCCCTTTCTGATGCTTTCACGACTGGATCGTCGATCATGCCGCAAAAAAGGAATCCGGATGCTGCTGAACTTGTGCGAGCGAAATCCGGTCGCCTGCTGGCGGCATTTACGAGCCTGTTGGTGACATTGAAAGGGCTTCCGCTGGCCTATTCCAAGGATATGCAGGAAGACAAGGAAGCAACCTTTGATGCCCTGGACAATCTTTCCCTATGCATCGCCGCCATGACCGGCATGATTGCCGACATGCAAGTTGACACAAACATGCTGAAAAAATCCGCAGGAAGCAGCTACTCAACAGCAACCGATCTCGCGGATTGGCTTGTCCGGGTTCTGAATCTGCCCTTCAGGCAGGCCCACCATGTAACTGGACAAATCGTATCTTTGGCCGCCGAACTGAAAATTCCTCTGCACCGGGTTCCACTTGAGGATATGCAAAAAATCGAAGCCGACATTACGGAAGATGTATTTGACGTCCTGACTGTTGCAAATTCGTTACGTAGTCGAACCAGTTTTGGGGGAACAGCCCCGAAAAACGTCCGTCGCATGGCCAAATCCTGGATAAAGAAGTTGGAAAAAGAGAGCTAACTAAGGTAGATTGTCGTCGCAGAACCTGCATTGTGGGTTCGCGACAAGCTCTTGCTCCAAATTTAGCTTTTGCTCCAAATAGGGTGAACCATGTTCGGCAAATTGACGTTTAAAGTGTTGATAAGTGCCTTATTGTTGGTCGGGCTTGTTGGTTGCGGCGTTAAAGGTCCATTGGAACCCCCAGCCGGAAGTAAGGGAACGTCCGGCGAAACAGGGGCCGGGACACCGGGCACAAGCGAGGAAAAACAACACGATCCTTTTGTGCTGGACAAAATTCTTAGATAGAAGCGCCGATTTTTCATGCATCATTTCGAATATAAGGACGGCGTTCTTCACGCCGAAGAGTTAAGTATTGAAAAGCTGGCCGCAGATGTCGGCACGCCTTTCTATTGCTACTCCACCGCGACGCTGGAAAGGCATTTCAAAGTTTTCCAAAATGCCTTTTCCGACACGGATTCCCTTGTCTGTTATTCCATCAAATCAAATTCAAACATCGCTGTCATCAAAACGCTGGCCGAGTTGGGCTCCGGCATGGATGTTGTGTCCGAAGGCGAATTACGACGGGCCAGAGCCGCAGGGGTTCCCGGAGAGCGCATAATATTTTCCGGCGTCGGCAAGACAGCCGAAGAAATGCAACTCGGGCTCTCGGAAAAAATTCTCTGCTTCAATGTCGAATCCGAACAGGAGCTGTTTAAGCTCAACGATGTTGCCGGCGCCATGGATGTCGCAGCACCGGTGAGCATGCGTATAAATCCCGATGTCGACCCCAAAACCCATGCCAAGATTTCTACCGGCAAGGCAGAAGATAAATTTGGCGTTCCCTTTCGCCAGGCGCGCGAGCTGTACAAACAGGCAGCGCAGCTGAAAAACATCGAAATAACCGGTGTAGATATGCATATCGGCAGTCAGATTACCGATTTGCAACCCTTCGGGGACGCTTTTCAGCTGCTGCGCGATTTGGTTGTCGAATTGCGCAGTGACGGCCACACTATCGATCATATCGATCTCGGTGGAGGCTTGGGTATTCCTTATGGAAATCAGGAAAATCCAGTGCCATTGCCCGATGATTACGCGGCTGTCGTCAAATCCCATACTAAAGATCTGGACTGCCGGCTGCTTTTTGAACCAGGGCGCATGATTACCGGAAATTCGGGGATCCTGGTTACCAGGGTTCTGTTTATAAAGAATGCGATCGACAAGAGCTTCACGATTGTCGACGCGGCGATGAACGATCTCATTCGCCCGACTCTCTACGAGGCGTATCACGATATCATTCCCGTTTCCGAAATTCGCAACAGTTCACCTCGGCAAAATACGGATGTTGTCGGGCCTGTTTGTGAGACCGGAGATTACCTCGCGCTAGACCGGTCGCTTCCGGCCTTTGAGCAGGACGATCTGTTATCTGTTATGACCGCCGGCGCCTATGGCGCAACACTCTCCAGTCAGTATAATTCGCGACGGCTAATTCCCGAGATTCTCGTAAATAAGAACGAGTACTGCGTTATTCGACCGCGCGAAACCTTCGAAGACATGCTCGCCCGTGAGCAAATTCCTTCATGGTTTTCAGAGATTTGACCCCAGGAATATAATCCGGATCGATTGAATTTTATATTCGAAGTACACCCAAATTTTACGTGGAACTCTTCACATATGTGCTAAAGTTGGGGTCTATATTTGAAATTGTTGTGTTTGTGGTGACTAAACCCGGCTAATTCCGCCGAATATCAACTGGAACAACGGTATGGTTTCAAATTCCGCACCCGAAAGTCAGGCAATTAAGAAAATCCTGGATAAAAAGATCCGTCGCAGCCGATGGGCAATGGCGATGGAACAAATCTGGCCTCGCCTCTGGTATCCCGCGGGTATTGCCGGAATTTTCGTTTTGTTTTCGTTGTTTGACGTTTGGCCGCAACTGGCACCTCTTCAACATCAGGTCGTCATCGGCATATTTGGAATTGCCGCACTCCTGTCCCTGATCCCACTGGCGCGAATTTCATGGCCGACCCGGGAACAGGCCCTGCGCAGGCTGGAAATAAATTCAGGAATTCCCCATCGGCCTGCCTCTACTTACGAAGATACAATTAATGATGACAGCGCTTCGGGAACCACAAAACGGATCTGGCAGGCTCACCGGACCCGCATCGCGGAATCTTTCTCCAAGCTGAGATCGGGTAGGCCTAAGCCACCCATCGAAAGACATGACCCATTTGCCCTGCGGGTAATTCTCATACTTTTTCTGACCATCGGTCTGCTGTCGACCAGCGATCAGGCCTGGGATCGCATCAAGGCCGCCTTTAAATTCACTCCCGATCTGGCTTCGCTCAAACTTCGGATCGATGCCTGGGTGACGCCGCCAATTTATACAAAGCGCCCGCCGCTGCTCCTTATTGATGGCGCACGACCGCTCAATCTCGTCAGCGAAGAGGTCAGGGTTGTCGACATTCCGGAAAAAAGTCTCCTCATAGTGAGGCTGAATGGTGCCGATCGTAATGAGTTTCAAATTCAGGTTACCCCGGCAACGGTGGATTCTGCGATTCAGAAGCTTGCCGCCCCTCTTGAGGCTGCCAAGTCCGATGACAAAAATCAGGTCGTTGAATATCGATCCGAGTTCAAAGAACCGTCTGTTCTGCGAATTCTCAAAGACGAAACCGTCATCGCATCCTGGAATATCAACGTCATAAAGGATACCCCGCCCAGGATTACCTTAACAAAACCGGCGGAGAAAACCGCCCGTGGCAGCCTGCAGCTCTTTTACAAGGTTGAGGATGACTATGGTGTCGTAGGTGCTCGTGCCAGCGTGTCGACGCGTGAAGACGGGAAGAAATCAGCCGAAGAAGATCGTGACCGACCGCTCGGCAATGCACCGGATTTCAAACTCAAACTTCCCCACAGCCATCCAAAGGTTGCGGAAGACCGCACGATTAAGGATTTGACGTCACATCCCTGGGCCGGCTTGAAAGTCTTTATGACTCTTGAGGCCAGAGATCAGGCTGGCCAAACTTCCGAGGCAAAAGCCGATCCTCTCATATTACCACAGCGTTCTTTCAGAGATCCGTTTGCACGCGCTATCATTGAGCAGCGCAAAAAGCTGATCCTGAAGCCGTGGTCGAACCGGATGCCGGTTCTACAGGCACTGAGTGCCCTGACCATCGCACCGGACCAGTTCATCAAGGACAAAGTTGTCTATCTGGGATTGCGTTCGGCTCACTGGCGCCTAAAAGGATCGTCTGATCGCGAAGTTGCGTCCAGCGTAGTTGCCCTGCTCTGGGACGTCGCAATTCGACTTGAGGACGGCGATCTGTCGGAACTTGAACGCGCCCTTAGGGAAGCTCAGGAAAAACTGGCAAAAGCACTGGAGGAAGGCGCTTCGGATGAGGAAATTCGCAAGCGCATTGCTGAACTTCGCAAAGCACTGAATGAGTTCCTTCAGGCGTTAGCGCGCAACAACCAGAATCAACAGGCGATGCAACTTCCGAACAACCTCAACCCCAATCAAATGCTGAATTCCCAAGACCTGGAACAGATGTTGCGAAACATCGAGAATTTAGCCCGGTCCGGAGCGCGGGACGCGGCTCAGCAAATGCTTAGCCAGCTTCAGAACATGCTGGAGAATCTGCGCCGTGGCGGTCGCCAGCGACAAAATGCGCAAAACCAGCAAATGATGGATATGCTGAACCAGCTCGGAGAAATGATCGCCAGGCAGCAGCAATTGCTTGACGAAACATTCCAGGCCCAGCGCCAGGGATCCGGGCAACGTCAGGGTGAACAACAACAGGGACAACAAGGGCAGCAGCAGGGCCAAGGACAGCAGCAGGGCCAGGGACAGAACGGGCAAGGTAATTCCCCGGGTGGATTGCAACAGCGTCAGCAGGATCTCGCCCAACAGCTTCAGAACCTGCTCGATCAGTTACGATCTTTCGGAGCCAAACCACCGGGACGGCTTGAAGGCGCGCGCAGATCTATGGGTGAGGCGGGTAATGAGCTCGGCGAAGGCAATCTCGGACCCGCAACCGACCAGCAACGGCTGGCGCTCGATCAGTTGCGTCAGGGTGCCCAGCAAATGGTGCAGCAAATGATGCGCGGCATGCAACGCGGGCCTCAGGTCGGACGCGCGAACCGCGATCCTCTCGGACGGCAACAGAGCAACGGTTCACCGGAGCCGGAACGATCCGGAATGGTGCCGGGAAAAATTGATACCCAAAGAGCGCGTGAAATTCTCGAAGAACTGCGCCGGCGCCTTAGCGAACCGACGCGTCCATCCCTGGAGCTGGATTATATCGAGAGATTATTGCGGCAATTCTGACAACAGGTAATTTAATGGCGAGCAATCGAATTAGCTCGCCTCTTCCATTTCGACTTCAGTCGGATCCGGTTGGCCGACAATATCGATAACTTCGTTGCGAATTTGTTCCAGGGTAAACGGCTTGTGCAGAATTCCCTGAACGAGACCTTCAATATTCTCCGCGCGCTGAAGTTGATTGATCACGCCGCTAATCAAAAGAATGGACATTTCGGCATTTTCCACCGCCGCCATTTTTGCCAGTTCAATACCATCCATTCCCGGCATCTGGATATCCGCGATCAGGATATCAAATCCATCCGCTCCACCCTTGAGTATTTCAAGGGCCTCTTCACCGTTACGGGTCGCGACAACTTCGTGGTTGTCGCCCTCCAATGCGAGACAGACAAAATCTCGAATACCTTCATCGTCTTCTGCCAGAAGTACATGCGCCATATTCGCCTCCTCTTAGGATCCGTCAAACAATTCGGGGAGAACGCGTAATAAACATATTCCACACTCGAACTATTGCACGATTCGTCCGACGAAGGGGAGTTCGCGAAAACGGTGATCCAGGTCCATGCCATAGCCAACGACGAAGACGTCCGGGCAGTGATAGGCAAGAAAATCCGCCTCGACATCGACGACCCGGCGTGCCGGTTTTTCCAATAATACGCAGGTACAAACACGATTTGCCCCGCGCGCGGCGATGAGGTCCTTGGCAAACGCCAGAGTATGCCCCGATTCCAATATGTCATCGATGAGCAAAATATCCCGGTTTTCGACTACGGCACTGATATCTCTTAATATTTCAACTTTACCCGTCGATTCTGTACCGCGATAGCTGGCAAGGGACAGAAAATCGATTTCAGGAGATACACCCGCTTCGTAAAGTCCGCGAATGAGATCGGCAGCAAATATGAAACTGCCCTTTAAAATCGGCACGACCACAAGATCTTCAAACTTTGCCTGCGCAATTTCGGCGGCAAGTTCTGTAATTCTCTGCTTGATCTCATCAGCGGAATAGATGGTTTCGATGTCGGGTTTATCCACAGTTCTATCTCTAATTGTTTCGAAAGTGCGTCGGTAACTCTGTAGTTTGCAGGCTATTTCGCAAACAGAATTTGCAGGCTCTGTACTTCTTTGGGCAGGGCGGGAACAATGACTTCAAATGGTTTGGACTGATGGGCCGCAATTTTCTCATCCGACAATTGCTTTGACCATAGAACAATATCCCGATTGTTTGCGTTCCGAAACGCCAGGCGCAGTCGGGGAATTGATTTCGAGTCGTCAGTCAGATTTTTAACAACCCCCTGCACGGCAACAACCGGTTCACCGTTTTTTTCCATCCACTCATAGCGTACTTCTTCAAAACTCAATCCCCGGACATTAATACTTTCTCCAAAAAGTCTGTAAATGTCCGCAGCCGCAGGCAGTACTCTTACGACCTCGGTTCGATAGGTGTAGGAGCCGCCAACAAGGGACAGGACGACACCAGCGAACATGAGCCATGACAGCATGACCACAATCCGCGAGGCTCCGGTCTTCGAAGGCTGAGTAGGCAAACCAACAGCCTCCGGCGCAGGCAGTTTCCAGTCTTCCAGACTTTCTTCTTCTTCAGTATCCTCGGCAGGATCTTCTTTCTCGGGCTCAACCGTAATCTCTGCCGTTTCTTCCTGTGTCGTTTCATCTTCGACTACAGATTCGACTTCAGTCGCAAGTTCATCCTCACTATCTGCTTCAAGAACAGGGTCCTTGTCGGCCTCGGGTTCCTCAACTGGCTCTTGATCAGTTTCAGCTTCGACTTCTTTAACCTCTTCGACCTCGGGTTCAGGCTCAGATCCAGGTTCCTTGTTTTCTTCGTCCAGAGGTTCTTCTTCGTCGGCCTTTGATTCTTCCGCCT
>JBPCWG010000535.1:0-2561 GCA_051009705.1 Methyloligellaceae bacterium
TCGAGGTGCCCGGAAACGGGATGTTGTTGCGAATCAATCCGACCGCATCGATGGTGTCGTTGATCAGGATTCCTTCCTGGAAGGTAAACGGTTGACGTCCCACCGTGAAACCAAGGTCGATGGGCTCTATGCCGGCCTGATCCAAATTCGGGATCAGGCTGCCGAGATCGCCCTCGAAGAATAGCGTCTCGATATCGAGATTGAACTCCTCGTGCCATCCGTCATCGGCGCCGGCGAAGGTGTAGCGCGTGAATCGATCCGGCCGGTTTTGGTCGAGGGGGCGGAGCCCGAGAAGGAGCTTTTCGGTTCCGGTCAGTTGCAGGTTGAAGAACATGTCCAGGCGATTGGCCCATTCGGTTTCCCGTTCCCGTCCCGGTGTTCCATCGTCGAACGTCTGCAATGCCGTGCGGCCGATCATGTAGGCCCAGAGCCTCGGTTGCCACACCGCACCGAGGATCGGAACCTCGAAGCCTTCATGAAGCTGCCCCGTGTCGAGGAAAGGGTCGCCCAATTCAATGGCCAGCGCCGGTCGTCCCGGGATGTCGCCCACAGTCTTGAAGGGAACGTATTCGTCCTTCAGGGCTTCGGCCTCTACGCGTTCTCCCAGGGGCCAAATCGAGCGGTACCAGGGTTCATCCTCCTCCGCCTCGACAGCTGTCGACTCGTCGCCGGCGGACGGCAGTTCGGCCAGCTGGGTGCCGGACACCCAATTGTGCTCGCCCTCCAGAGCGCCTTCGGCAAAGGTGCCAGCCGCCAGCTGGGCGCCGGCCGGAGACACTTCCGCGGCGGGCGGCGCTTCGCCCAGCAGGCTGTCGGACAGCCATCTGCGTTCGGCATCCGGGGAGTCTTCGGCAGAGGTAACAGCCGCCAGCTGAACGCCGGCCGGGGCCCCCTCGGCGGCCGGCGGCGCTTCGCCCAGCAGGCTGTCGGACAGCCATCGGCGCTCGGCTTCCGGAGAGTCTTCGGGAAAGGTGCTAGCCGCCAGCTGGACGCCGGCCTGGGACTCCTCGGCGGCTGGCGGCGCGTCGCCCAGCAGGCTGTCGGACAGCCATTTCGAGCAACATGTTGGCGGTTTCGCGTCGCCTGCGACGGCCGTCACGGCAAACACGAAACTCAACAAAAGAATGCCCGCCGGCAAAACTGTCGCAAGCTGGCCGCGAAGGCTCGGGCACGCAGTGAAACGGATCCGTCTCATACGCTGACTTCGAACTCGACTGCACAGGGGTGGATGGCGATCATCCATTCCTTTGTCGTCCGTTCCATCTCGACGCTCGCACCGATGAACTTCATGATTTAGAGCGGCTCCATGCCGGGGTGGTCAGGCGTCAGCGATTGCCCTGTCCCGGGTGCGATATTCTACGCCCGTCAACGCGATCGCTGTCGATCCTCATTCGATGTCAAACGTTAGCTCCCGCTCCCACAGTAGTTGGGCGCCGGAAATCAATGCATCTCCCACCTGGCTTGGCGTCATTCCGTAATCGAACCCGACACTTTGTATGGCGACAAGAAGATTGACGGGAACCGGCTGTTGCATGAGTTTGACGGTCGCTCGATACGGCCCCTTGCCGGTCAAGGCGCTGCCCGCCACCTTGTATTTTGGCCATCTTTGCCCCAAAGGCTCGATCCCCTTCTTATGGTTGCGTTCGGTCGCCGGTTCGCCGGTAAACACCAGAGATGCCGTCGTGGGCAGGACTCGAGGCAAGGCAAAAACCGGATAGGGAATCGGAATGACGTGTTCGATCTCACCGCCGCGGCCATTTTGGGTGACGAAGATGGACTGCAAACTGAATAGATACGGATCGAGCTCAACCTCTCCGGCATGGACATAGGAGGAATGACCGTCGCGGAGGTCGCCGTTGGGGTCGCGGTCGCCCGACTGAAAGATCACCGTTCCGTCTCGATCGACCACGGTCACTTCGAGCCAGACCAGCCGTTCGCCGGTAAAGCCGGTCGGCACGTTGTGGCCGTCGGTGCCGTTTCGCACCTGGACCCGGAATCTGATGCCGTCCTTGTCGGCCTTTTCCGTCACTATTTCACCCAGAATGTACCCATTGCGCAGGACCTCCAGGCGTTTTTCGGTGGCCCAATCCAACAGTTCCAACTGCTCGTCGATGATCTCGCGGGCATCATAGCGGTCGTCAATAGACTCCCAAGCTTCCGGGAACTCGGTGTCATCGGTGACCTCATCCTCGAACTCGTCCGTTCCCCAGCCCGCCTCGACATCGAACTGCAGCCACTCTTCCATGGTCGCAAATTCTTGCGCTTCGGTGTTATGGGGAAAGATTCCCGGATGTATGAGCGAATAGTCAGGGCCTGCGAAGAAATGATTTGTCAGTTTTCTTGGTTTGGTGGGCTCGTCGAACACCACGGCGGCCGGTCCGAAATCGTAGCCCGAGGGAATCCCCTGGACCTTGCCCATATGGCAGTCCTGACAAGTGATGCCATCAGCGGCGGCGGGCGAAAGACGATATTCGCTGAAAGCTTCCTCGAGCCGGAATCCGTTGAAGAGGGTCACGTCGTGACATGTGCCGCAGAACAGGGGCGTCGAGATGGAGGCAAAC
>JBPCWG010000536.1:0-3079 GCA_051009705.1 Methyloligellaceae bacterium
ACTCAAACTAATCGAGACTGTAAATATCAACTTTACCCGCTCGCCCTTTCACATTGTAAGCTCCCTGGGGGGTTACATGGAAATCTTCTGGCAGATTTTTGACCGTCTCCTCACTGAGCAGAATAACGCAGTCGGAACTTTCACTTACCTCTTTGCCTAGCGCTTCCAATCTTTGGGCAACATTTACGGCATCTCCAACCACAGTATAGTTTATCCGATCCTGGGAACCTATATCCCCCACAATCAACGGACCCGTGTGAAGACCGATGCACATTTTGATCGGGAGTTCTCCTCTGGAAACACGTATTTCATTGTCTCTGGCTGTTTCAGCATTGATCATCAGCGCGGTTTGTGCAGCCGACAAGGCGGATTTTTAATCTGGTTGGGTGCTCCCCAAAATGCCATCACCGCGTCACCGATATATTTGTCGATGGTTCCTTCATGAGCGACAATACATTTGGCGACAATTTCGATATGATGATTGATGAACTGTGCGATCTCACTCGCATTCATTTCCTCACAAAGTGAGGCGAAGCCGACAATATCCGTAAACATAACCGTCAACTCGCGCTCTTCGCTCCGAACACGGCTATCCCCCTCCCGCATAAGATGTTGTACCAGGGTTCGCGGCACATAACGCCCGAACAGCTTCAAACCTTCGGTCATGATATTGAAAGAAGAGGCGAGATCGTTGAGCTCGCGGAACTGACTGGGTGGCAGGGGTGGAAGATTCTCGAAATCAAGATTAGCGATCGTATTGGCCCGCTCGGCAGTTCGGCCGACCGGTCGTGAGATGAGTCGAGCAATGACAGCGGCGAGGACCAGGGCGATGATCAGCAGCAAAATCCCGACCGCAATCGCGCCTATCAGGATCCGTATCGGTGCTCCCACGGAAGATTGCAGACCATAGAATCCGAGAATGATGGGAAAATCACCGAATTCATTGATTTCTTTCCTGAATATCAGATAATCCTGATCTTCAACATTCAGTGCCAGCAATTCGGTTCCTTCTGGCGCTTTGATAAGAGGGCGATTAAGCGGTTCTGCCAGATGCAGGGAGCGGTTTACGGGGTCGGAAATATCCTGCCGCGAGGGAAGGGGTCTTTCCCCGGACAAAACATTCAATCCGGACTGGATATTCGGGTGAGCTATAACGTTGTTTTCGCCAAACAGAACAAAAACGGTTGATAAATCCGGAACCTGTAACTTTGCCGTCAACTCGGACAGGGCCTCAATAGAAATTGAGATGGCCAAAAACCCAAGATACTCATCTTCTCGATGGATCGGCGTACGCAGTCCGAGAAGCGTCTGCTTCAATAAGGCGCTGTAAACGGGCGGTCCCCAGAAGGGCTGGCGCCTGTCTCGAGAATTAATGACAATATTGTATAGCCGGCTGTTCAGATTCTCCTGAACATTGAATAGATTGGTCTCCAGATCTCCCAGCGCGTTCCGTAAAACACCTATCCCCTGGAAATCGGGTCTGACATAAACAATCCCGGTAATATACTCAACCGGTATCATTACACCTTTGAATAGATCTGTCAGACCCGCGGGATTGTCCTGATCATAGGCCCGGGCTTGCAATGACTTCGTTATAAATTGGGAAGCCTTCTTGGCTGACTGGAATTCCTTCCTGAGTTCCGTCTCTACTTGATTGAAACGGTTGTTGATCAAAGCCCCACCTAGTTCCGTCATTACCCGGCCACTCGACAGCCACTGGATGGCCAGGACCGTTCCTAGCGACAGGAATACGAGCAGGCCGATACTGGTCAGGAGTGTGGGCAATAGCGGCCAACTCCTGCGTCTTTTTGTGAATTCGATTTGCGGTTCCTGACTCAAGAAATTCTCCTGAAAGCGGAATTTTCATGATTCCATGAAAACCAGGGAGTACTTCTCATACGCCCTACTCGGCCTATTTGCCTGACGAAGTTTGAATTGAGCTTTCAAGCCAATCCGTGAATTCAACGGATACCGTCTCCATGTTCGCTTTCATTTCCTGGAATCGTTCGACCAGTTCCTTACCGAAATCCGTCAACCGCGCACCACCACCGCCGGCACCGCCAATTTCGGTCTCGACAATAGATATGCCGATGGCCATCTCCAGAGTATGAATTAAATGCCAGGCGCGCCGGTAATTCATATTCATTTTGCGTGCAGCAGCTGTAATGCTGCCTTCCTGCGCCAGATAGGTGAGCAGCTCAATTTTCCCTGGGCCTATGACACCATCATTTAAGCGCATTTTTATCTGCAAGCGCACCGGATGGTTCGTCGATTGAGAAGTGGATTCTGACTTTTTCATTCGTCCAACCATAAATTTTGAACTGAGTAATTCAGTCCTGTTCAAAACGTGGTTTACATCGATTTCGTGCTCCTTTACAAACGGATTAGCGTTATGCCTTAATTGTCATAGCGTTTGCACGGGATCAGTCGGAAGTGAAAGTTCAGACGATGAAAAAGCTGACCATACCGCTTGCCAACATAATATTGTTTGCTTTCGTTGCAATCGCACCTGCCAAGTCACCGGAAAAATTCATAACGCTGGCATCGACGACTTCGACCCAGGATTCAGGCTTTTTCTCCCACATTTTGCCCCTATTCGAGAAAAAATCCGGAATCAAAGTCCGGGTTGTCGCAGTCGGCACCGGACAGGCCATCCGGATTGCCCGAAACGGTGACGCGGATGTCCTCCTTGTCCATCACAAACCATCGGAACTTGATTTTGTTAAAGAGGGTTATGGCGTTCGACGCTTTGATGTCATGTACAATGACTTTGTCATCGTTGGTGACAAATCCGACCCTGCCCGGATAAGCGGTAAGAGAAACGCGATCGAAGCCTTAAAAAAAGTCGCCCAAACGAAATCCAAATTCGTATCGCGCGGCGACAATTCCGGAACCCACAAGAAAGAACTGGAGTTGTGGACCCAAGCCCAAATCGATGCGGAAACCCATTCTGGAAAATGGTATCTTGAAATCGGATCGGGTATGGGGATTGCCCTGAATTTCAGCTCCAGCAAAGGGGCGTACACCTTGTCCGATCGGGGAACCTGGCTTAGCTTCAACAACAAGGGCGGTTTGAAAC
>JBPCWG010000537.1:0-4345 GCA_051009705.1 Methyloligellaceae bacterium
GTCGCGGTTACTGGAAGGGCGGACCGGCCTCGTAATTGCACATCGGCTTGCCACGATCCGCAATGCAGATCGAATTGTAGTGCTGCGCCAGGGGCGACTGATCGAAGAAGGCAACCACGAGGAACTCATTGCGCTAAAAGGACTCTACTCCCAGCTCTATCATTATAACTATGCCAGCTTCGATGACATTCCTGAAGAACTTTCAGATACGGAGAGGGCCACGGCAACTTGAACTGACGACGTTGACAGGCAGGCCTTGGCGATTCTTTTAGAGTAGACGGGTGTTTCCGATTTGAACCCAGAATTTTTCCGCCAAGCCCGGACGTTATTAATGTCCGCTTGGCCTGCCCAGTTACCGGGGACAAGCTTTGGTATCCTCGGCAACGGCAAATCTAACATGGCGCAATTCTGCGAGCGCCTCTCCAAACACATTTGTCGCAAAGGAGCAGGCGTGGTTTGCTCACTTGTCAAAGGAGGACCAGTCGTCCCAGCAGGGAGTGCCCGATTGGACAAACGGGTGTCTGAAGCAGACCTCATCATTACTGGAATTTGTGATGGCGGCACAGCGACTTCATGGGGCGTCGACGACCCTGCGAGACTGGAGAACTTCCTTCATTCGCTCCGGTTCTGATTTCGTCCTAACTAAAGCGCTGAATGCCCTTTTAATTCATCCCAATTGATAACGCCCGGACTAATTCTTCAATGAATTCGCGAGAGGTTGGACGACGAGAATACAGCCAGCTGCTATTCAAATACCTCCGGTGCGGGCTATGCCAATATCGCAACCATATCGTCACCTTACATTACAAATACGAAAATCGAGACGATAGATTCTCTGATAGAGTTTACTAAAAATAATTGAATCAGAAGTATTGTCGCCGAGACTAATATCATTTCTAGAATTCATTATTTTTAGAATATTGTATAATAATTGAGTTGTTCACAATGGAATTTCTTCAGAGCATTTCGTCACAAACATTGGTTCAGTGGTCGGCTATTCTCATCCCCAACCAGCGCATTCATATTTTATATCTGCTGTCCGCTTTTGTACTAGCATTCGTTTCGTATCTCTCTTTGAGAGCACTTGAAGCCAATAAGCGACCAGACAATGTTCAGCAATCCTTTTTAAAGTATGTATTTGATGTGCGAGTATATATGCATCGGTCTTCTATTCAGGACTATAAATACTTTTTGATCAATGGATTCATTTATTACGGCATTCTTACTCAGTTGCTGATTGGGATGCCTACATTTTCCAATTTGTTTATTGAGCTTTTAGAATCTGGCTTAGGCCCTATGACAACGCCCCTGTTTGAAGTTACCCCGTTCTGGGTTGTTTGCTATACGCTGGTGGCGGTTCTGACATTTGATTTTGCGGTCTATCTTCTGCACTATTTGCATCACCGATTTTCTTTCTTCTGGGAATTTCACAAGGTGCATCACTCAGCGGAAGAGCTCAATCCGATGACCCTGTTCCGCATGCATCCTGTCGATCTTTTTCTCACAGGGTTGGGGGTGACCGTACTGAGTGCTTTTGCATATGCCCTGTTTTTCTACATGAGTGGAAAAGAACTCTCGCCTTATACATTGCTCAATCTCAATGTTGTGGTATTTGCTTTCTACATCATGGGTTACAATTTGCGTCATTCACATATATGGCTGAACTATCCCACATGGCTTTCCTACGTATTCATCAGTCCTGCACAACATCAGATTCATCACAGCCGGGACCCGATCCATTTTGACAAGAATTTGGGATTGATTTTCTCCTTCTGGGATTACCTGTTTGGCACGCTCTATATTCCCAGAAGATATGAAAAGTTGAGCTTTGGCCTGAACGAGCATGAGCCAAACCCTTATGACTCTGTTGTCGATCTTTATGTCGTCCCCATCAGAAATGCTTTCCATATGGTTTTTGCACATGCCGGCAGAAAAATTGTTTCACTGTCCGCTTTTGCCGCCACAATATTTTTCGCAACCTATATTAGTTTGTTTGTTTGGGAGAGATATGTTCTCGCATCTCAATTGAAGCTTTCCTCACTTCGCCTGGAAGATCTCACTTGGACCGAAATTGCCCATGCGCAGAAAAACGGTTTTGATACTATACTTATCCCCACCGGTGGAACCGAGCAAAATGGACCGCATGTTATTCTTGGCAAACACAATTACATTATTCGCATGACTAGCGATAAAGTTGCCGAGATCATAGGTAAGACATTGGTTGCCCCTGTCATGGCCTATGTGCCGGAGGGTCATATTTCACCAGAGCCGACAGGTCATATGAGATTTCCTGGGACTGTCTCCCTCCCGGAGTCATTGTTTGAGCACGTTCTTGGAGCTGCAGTTGAAAGTTACATTGCTCACGGGTTCAAGAATATTTTGATCATGGGTGACAGCGGTGACAGCATGAAAGCTCAGGATCGATTGGCCAGTAGAATACACGATGAACATAAAATGCTTGGAATTCGCGTTTTTCATATCAGTGACTACTATAAGAAAAACGGACAATTCGCCTGGCTAAAGACACGCGGATTTAAAGTGAGCGACATCGGATTACACGCGGGAATTCGAGATACTTCCGAACTGCTTGCAGTCCATCCCAATGGTGTGCGAGAGAGGCCGTTGCACATGAAAATTCTTGGCTCAACCGGGGCTAGTGGTCGTGCTGAGTTTGCAAGTGAAAAACTCGGTCAGGCTATGTTGAACCTTAAAATACAAGCTGCAGTGAAACAAATTAGACGAGTGATGGATTTTAAAGAAGCGCAAGGAAAAGCGGCTCAATATCCTGAGAACTAACTGCTAACTTACTGCATTCTCCAAATTCTTGAAGTTTACGAGCGCACAATTCGTGCCACTCGATAGAATATTTCAAACAAGAAGTTGAGAAAAACTAGAGTTGAAATTCTTATGATTTTTATTTGGTTGCGGGGGTAGGATTTGAACCTACGACCTTCAGGTTATGAGCCTGACGAGCTACCGGGCTGCTCCACCCCGCGTCAATAAATTCGGTCCCATTTCGACAACATGAGAGATGGGTTTCGATCTCTTACCCCATCTGCCAATTTGGATGTTTATGGGATGCCTCTACTTGAAGTCACCGTTGTAAGTCCGGCCCAAGTAAGATGGCAATTAACGGCTACTTATAACAAGTTTCGATGAAATGTGAACCATCAATTTTAGTTTTTTCCGGTCGTTTCGTTAAGATAGGGAAATATAATTCGGACCGGGAAGCAATTGTTCGTTCCCGGTCCGACATAAGATCAGAATTCCTGCATTTACAGTTTGCGGATCACTGTTCCGAAAAATAGAACAATGTAGGCCAGCAAAAGAACGTCGAACAGACTTCGTTGTACGATTGGTCCGGCAACAGGAATATCAACACCAAAATACTTTATGGCAATCACCAGACCAGCCATTATTATCGATATCAGGAAGATTGGTAATGAAGGTGCCCATAATCGCATGGTCATGCCCTCCGGTTAGAAGAATTTGCCTGGGACCTCAGACAACCTGAATTTCTAAAGTTGTTTCAGACTGTTGATATCCCGAGCCCTTAAACTTTATTTGATTCGAGCTACTGTCATTCGGAAGTTTCCACAGGATTTCAAAACGATTCCGCTGCAGCCGGGCGTAATTTGGCAATCGACTAGGGAAGTTTGCAGCGTATACAGCAGATAAAATATCTGGCGAAATTTTCGAGATCAATTTTGTTTTGACGGATATCGAGACGAAAGAAGTGCGGGCAAAACACAAAAAAACACCCTGGATGCGTTCAGCATCAACAAGGTGTTGTGATTGAATATATTGGAATAGGGAACAGCTGGGTAATTTCAGTGCCGCTTTTCTGATTTGATTTTCAGGTCAATCGAATAAGCTCCATCGTTTTTTGCAGGTCTGGCAGCGACCTACTCTCCCACATCTTAAGATGCAGTACCATCGGCGCTGGAGAGTTTCACTTCCGAGTTCGGGATGGGATCGGGTGCAAGATCTCCGCCATAACCACCAGACCGGCGAAAAACGACAAAACTATACAAGCCGCGGTTTTAGCTATCCTCTTAGAATTATCTGAATTGTCTCTTTGGGTTCAATTTCAAAACTCATGTCATGATGGACATTGAATAATGAGAGCAAACAAGCCTATCGAGTTATTAGTACTGGTCAGCTTCACACATTGCTGCGCTTCCACATCCAGCCTATCAACGTGGTGGTCTTCCACGACTCTCAAGGGAGAACTGGTTTCGAGGGGGGCTTCCCGCTTAGATGCTTTCAGCGGTTATCCCTTCCGCACATAGCTACCCTGCTGTGCCGCTGGCGCGACAACAGGTCCACCAGAGGTGCGTCCATC
>JBPCWG010000538.1:0-3555 GCA_051009705.1 Methyloligellaceae bacterium
CAGCCAGTGCCGGTCCCGCAAAATCTGGAGCACCGGGCAGCTGCATGAACAGTCCCTGTTTGAGATGAGGAAACGCGGCGATTGGGCTGGGAAAGACTGAGCCGGGAAAGACTGGAACTGGGAATAACCTGACGCATTTCGGCCGTGCATTTAGACCG
Source organism: Methyloligellaceae bacterium (assembly GCA_051009705.1). GTDB lineage: Bacteria > Pseudomonadota > Alphaproteobacteria > Rhizobiales > CAYWUX01 > JANQOC01. The sequence continues at coordinate 159 of JBPCWG010000538.1, forward strand.
TTCATTTCCAACGTGCATTTCGACATGCCCGCGATCCGGTGATCGCTCCGGCCTGGCCAACCATAATTATCACGATTGATGAATTGTTTTTAATAGGGAATATTTCTTGTTATTTTCCACACTTAACCACACCATGAACTGCGCAACACGTTTCCCCGTAGGTCTGTTCGGTATAGTCGTGTATACAAACGAAAACTATCGAATTTTAAGAGCGTTTCAGATCAAGGTTCGGCGACGCCATCGATACCGACAGAGAACGCACCATCCCGGAAAGGCATCCCCGTCTTGCGCACGCTTCCCGACCGTATCCGGCATACGATCCTGTTCGAGGTCATCGCCCTGGTCGTCGTCGCCTTTCTCGGCAGCTGGATTATCGGCCGTTCGGTCACCCTGGTCGGCGCGCTCAGCCTGATATTCAGTTTCCTGGCCATGGCCTGGAACCTGGCCTTCAACTGGATGTTCGATCACTGGGATCGCATTTACCGCAACTCCGCTCCGCGCGGGTTTCGCATCCGCGCCCTTCACGCCTTCCTGTTCGAACTTGGCATGCTCATCGCCGGTCTGTTCATCGTCTCCTGGTGGCTGGAGACGAGTTACAGGGAAGCCTTTCTCATCAATATCGGATTTTCACTTTTTTTCCTGGTCTATGCCTATGTCTACAACTGGGCTTACGACCAGATTTTTCCCGTCCCCGGCTGATCTCCCGGCGAATTGCGGGCACTCGAAAAATCCCCGGAGCGGAAATCGGTCGGATGTTGCCCCGGGGTAAGTTGGACCTCTTGGGTAAATACTCACAGCAACTGTTACATTGTGAGCCGGGAAACAATCACCAACATCACATCAAAGTGCCTTGACCTGGATCAATTCGGTTTTGAAAATAAACACTCCAAATTGTCACAGGCAACACCCCCGCCTTTCATCATCAAGGATCCCTCATGCTGGAATGGATAATCATTATCGGATTTATTGCCTTTGTTGTCGGAGCCATCGGCGCCCTTCTCAACTGGCAGGTCCTCAGCCTGGGCCGGCACTGGCGCGACGAACTGGCCCAGGAAACAGGCGCTTGCGAGGAACAGCCTCGGTCACCGGATAGTTCTGAACCGGAAACGCTGAGGCAGCCGGCAGAAAAATCGGCACATCAGCTGCAGCTCGAGAAGCACAATGGATATGGTTCCTTTGTTTTTCTCGGCGGCATATTGATCCTGTTCATCGGCGCTTCCTCGGCTGCCGGCAATCCCCAGCTCGGGGGGAAAATCGCCATAGCTGGCCTGGCCTTGGCGTTCGGCGGTTACATATTCATGAGGATGACAAAAAAGCAGCTTGACCGGGTGAAGGAAAGTGCAACGGACAACAGCACTTTTGAAGGTCAAAAAGAAGAATCCCGGAGTTTGTGATGAATTCATAACTCCGGGATTCAACGGAACGAACTTTTCAGATCAATGAAAGTTTCTACCCCTGACGCCTAAGCGTGATACCTGGGCGCCAAGAGCATGTTTAAGATAGCAGGTTCGAATTTTGCAGCTTTGATCCAGATCAAGGAACGCAACTTTTTTCCTTACTGTAAATTCCGCATCGGCGGAGAGGGGCCTGCCGGCAGATGCAATCCCGCCTCTTAACCGTATTTCAATCGCGCGCGGAACCCCCCTTTCCACTTGGCTATAATCTCCATGAATCCTTGACCGCCCGCCGGTAACGAATTGAAATGGATATTCGGTTGATGCCGGCCGCTGTATACCATCGGGTTCACCGGCCCCGGAATAGTAAACAAACGAGGTAAAAAATTGCGTCCCGCTTTCCTGGTCTCCCTCGTTCTTCTGGCCTTCGCTCTTGCCGGGCGGCTGCACGCCTATGAGGACACATTCACCGGCAAAGGCATCCTGCGTGGCAGCACGATGACAAAGTCGGACTGTGTCTGGAAAGAATCCAGTGTCTGGGTTGTCGTGGATGGCCGGGGCGACTGCCTCCGCTATTTCGCAGCCGGCCTGAACGGCAGCGACACAAGGCGGGCGATCGTTTGGTTTGATGGCGATCATTACGGCGCGGCGCGCACTGCCCAGACACGGGCAGTCTCCAGTCCAAAAATTATCCTGACCCATGCGCGGCACTTTCACAAGGTTTTCGACGTGCCGTTCATTCGCCTGTCTCGGCCCGGCATTCTCGGGTCCAGCGGCAGGCATACGGAACGTCGGCGACCGCGGGAGATTTGGCTGGTCAATGCAGCCCTCGAGGCCTTGAAAGGGAAATACGGTATTCAGGAGTTTGTCGTCGGCGGCCAGTCCGGGGGTGGCCATTTGACAGCTGCTATGCTGACGGTCAGAAAAGACATCCTGTGCGCCATATCGGCCTCAGGCGCTCTTTCCCTGCAGGAACGTTGGGAACATCGCGATCTCACGGTCGATACGACCGGCTACGGGGATTCCTGGGATCCCATAAAACATATCGCAAGCATCCCCGCAAACGACAGGCGGCGCGTCTTCATCATTGGCGACCCGGAAGATCGCAATGTGCCGTTTTTCACCCAGTCGAACTATTACCACGAAATAAAAAATCACGGACACAAGGTCTGGCTTGTCGAAGCCCAGGCTTCCGGTCGTGGTCGTCACAGCCTCTCGAATGTCGGCAAATCGGCCGCAGCCGCCTGCGCAAAGGGCTGGTCGACGGAAGAAATCATCGCCCTCGCCGACCCGGGAGATCCGCGTCTCCGTCATGCTGGCCGGGTTTACTCGCCTGGAGATTCGCGCCGCTACAAGGGCACCTGGAAGGGAAACTATCGCAGCGGCCGCGGCGTCGAAATGCGTATCGGAGATTCCCTGCACCCTGGCATTCTGCATGTGGAGTTCCGCGTGAAACGGACAGAGAACCGCAAACGCTGGCGGGACCGGACCATTGGCATAATCTCGGACAACGGTTTCGCCATCCATCTGAAAAGCGGCGCTGTCGTCCACTTCGCCAATGGGCGGCACAAGACACTGCACGGCGTCTGGCAAAAAGGCGACCGCCGCTTTCCCATGAACCTGCGGAAAGCCAGCGAACAAGTGCGTTGATCCGGGCGCTGTTCGGGAACCCCGAAAAAAAATTATGACTGCCAGACTTTCGGAAACCTACTGTTTCCAGTAGGCTGACCCATCAGGGCGTGTACGGATCATAATCATAGCCCTTGCCGGGGCCTGATTGCCGGCCTAGAAACAAGCAATGAGATCAGAGGCCATTCCAAATCAGGGAAATTTCGTCCAGCCGGCAAAACTGGTACCGGGGGACAAAGTCCGTTTCGTGTCGCCGGCAAGTTCTCCGGACAAAGCCGGTGTCTTGAAGCGGGTCCAAATACTGGAGAGCTGGGGACTGGACGTTGATTTTGGAAAACATGCATTTGAAAAAATCGCCTATCTCGCAGGTACCG
>JBPCWG010000539.1:0-5793 GCA_051009705.1 Methyloligellaceae bacterium
ACATGGGACGCATGGTTAATTCCGCCTGATCCACGAAATGCCAGAACGTATTACCCTTTTCTGCCAGACAAACAGCGGAAATCAGACGGTGGGTTCCGCCCCTCAGGGTCAGCAATGTTTCCCGCGCAGTTTCGAAATCCGGACTCTTCTCGAAAATCTTGTTTTCAAAACACAGAACCTGATCGGCGCCAATAACCAGGGCGTCGGGATGCGCGGCGCTGATGGTCTCGGCTTTGGCCCGGGCCAGTATTTCTGCGACATCCCCGGGTTCCATATCGGCGTCCGATATATCCAGGGCCTGTCGGATGGCGGCTTCGTCCACATCGGCGGGCTGCATGTCAAATGTGAGACCGGCATCCCGCAGCAATCTGGACCGGACAGCACTTCCCGAGGCCAGGATCAGCCGCTTGCCGCTCTGTTGCATTGGAAAATTTGTCACTCTGTTACTCTGTGTTGCGCGTGTCACAATAAAGCAAGGTCACACTCAGACGAAATTTCATCAAGATCGGTCACTCCATTCCAAGGGCCTGCGCCTTGCGATCCTGAAACAATCGGATAATGGCCGCGGCCGTTTCCTCGATGGAGCGCCGGGTGACATCGATAATCGGCCAATTGTAGCGCGCGCACAAACGGCGCGTATGGGCGATTTCCTGGTTGATCTTATCGACATCCACATAGTCTTTCAAATCATGATCGGCGAGGGACAGAACGCGATTTCGGCGAATCTGGGCGATGCGCTCGGCACTGGCGATCAACCCCACCACCATGGCCCGGTCCGATTGCGTTTCCAGCTGTTCCGGCAGGGGAATTTCCGGAACTACCGGTACATTCGCTGTTTTAAACCCCCGGTTAGCGAGATAAATGCTGGTCGGTGTCTTCGATGTCCGACTGATCCCCACCAGGATGATATCAGCCTGTCCTAGATCCTCCGGCAATTGACCGTCATCGTGCACCATGGAAAAATTCATCGCATCGATACGGCCAAAATATTCCGCATCGAGAACATGCTGGCCGCCGACTGTCGGTGTCGTCGGCGCCCCGAGATAGGATTCGAAAATCTTCATCACCGGCGCCAGCACCGGAATACAGGGAATGTTCAGATTCTGACAGTTGTTTTCCAGGGCCAATGCCAGTTCCGGACTGACAATCGTATACAGTACAATACCCGGCGCCGAGTCGATTTCCTGTACCACCCGATCCAGTTGCCGCTTGGTTCGGACCAGGGGATGCACATGTTCGATGGCGTTCACTTTCGAGTATTGGGCCGTCGCCGCTTTGGCGATGGTCGTCAGGGTTTCACCGGTCGAATCCGAGATCAGATGCAAGTGGAAATATCGCGGATGGCTTTGGGACATGTGTGGAAACTTCCGTTGATAAAATTCGCCGATTTCAGCGTTACACGAATTCAGAGCGTGTCATGCACATCTGTCGATTTTTTTTCCCACACCTTTGCGCGCTGGGAAAGTTAACCTTGATATTATCCCGTTGCTTATCATTAATTGAGCATTAGGAGTAGGATCCAACGTCCATTCACAGACAACCCCGGATTCATTCATATTTCAACTAAGGATAACATATTGTAATAATTATGGTATTACCTAATTAGTGTGAAAAGGTCTAGCTTCAACCAAATATGGAAGTGACTTATCACCATCCGAAAACTTGTGTATGAAACGGGAATAAAAAATAATTACCAGATTTCACGCCTAAGCAATAACAGTAGTAATCTTTTAAATAGAATTTATGATTTAGAGGAATGCTCTTCAACGCTCTGCATAACTCATGACCACTCAAGCTGCTGACAAGATTTTTCTCAAAGCTCTCAGAGGAGAGCCGACCGAACATCCTCCGATCTGGCTGATGCGCCAGGCCGGGCGTTACCTGCCCGAATATCGCGAAGTCCGCAGTAACGTCAAACATTTTCTCGATCTCTGCTACTCGCCGGAACTGGCCATCGAAGTCACCCTGCAGCCCATCCGCCGTTTTGGGTTCGACGCTTCCATCCTGTTTTCCGATATTCTCGTGGTACCCGACGCCCTCGGTCAATCCGTGAAATTTGTCGAAGGCGAAGGCCCCCGCCTCACGCCGCTGGAGAATGCCGAAGATCTGGCCCGGCTTTCCGCGGACAGGACCGGCCCCACCTATGCGCGGGTCTGTGAAACCGTTTCAGGTCTGCGCGCCGCTCTGCCGGCTTCGACGACGCTCATCGGATTTTGCGGTGCGCCCTATACGGTTGCGACCTACATGGTCGGCGGAAAAGGCTCTCCGGATCAAGCGCTTACAAGGTTGGCGGCCTATCGGGATCCGGCCTTTTTCACGGCCCTGATCGATCTTCTCGTGGAAACATCAACCGACTATCTCAGCCAACAGGTCGCGGCCGGCGCCGAGGTTTTGCAGATCTTCGACAGCTGGGCCGGAAATTTGCCGGAATCGGAATTTGAGCGCTGGGTTATCGCCCCCACGAGGAAACTCGTCGGTAATCTGAAAGCCCGCTTTCCCGACGTTCCCATCATCGGGTTTCCCCGCGGCGTTGGACCGCTGTACGAAAAATTCATCCGCGCAACCGGTGTTGATGCCGTGAGCTGTGATACCTCATTGCCTCTGGACTTCGTCCGCGACTCACTCCAAAAGCATGTTCCGGTGCAGGGGAATCTGGATCCGCTGCTGTTGGTCTCGGGAGGACAGGCATTGACAGATCGCGTTGAGGAAACACTGGACACACTCGGTAACCGGAATTTTATTTTCAATCTCGGTCACGGGATCGTTCCCCAGACACCGCCGGACCATGTGGCGCAGCTTGTCGACCAGGTGAAACAGAAGCGCACCTGAGGAATTTCATCACAACCCGTTTGCGGCGGATCGAACGACGTCATGCTCTTTTTGTGGATCAAAGCCCTGCATATCATGGCCTTCATTGCCTGGATGGCGGGCCTGTTCTATCTGCCGCGGCTGTTTGTCTATCATGCCCGGCCGCAGACCGGCAAAGACATGTCGGAAACGTTCGAGATCATGGAGCGCCGCCTGCTGAAGGCGATCATGAATCCGGCCATGCTCGTGACCTGGGCCACGGGGCTCAGCCTCGGTTACATGCTTGGGCAGTTTTCGTCGGAAATTCAAATCTGGTTTGCCCTGAAACTCGTTCTGATTCTGGGCCTGACGGTTTATCATATGGCGCTCGGTCGCTGGCGGCGGGAATTTGCCGAGGATCGGAATACGCACTCGGAAAAATTTTATCGCTTCATCAATGAGGTCCCGACGCTCATTATGATCGCTGTCGTCATCCTGGTGATCTTTCAGCCTTTCTAAAATTGGACTCGTATATTTTAAGCGCAAATTTTCATAATGCTGAATCAGTGCTTTTTATTTCCAATTGTTTCTGGTATATACGAATCACAATTTGTCGCGATGGCTCATAAAAACAAACCTTGAAAGCGATCCGGCAAACGGCTAATTCAAATCTCAGGTTTGTCTCCAGAATACTCTTGCAAACTTAGTACCTTTGAATCCTTCCACATTTTTCGGCTTTTCATATACAGAGCTGCGCTCATCTCACCACCTTAAGAAGCCGACCGGAGTCCCTTCCCATGCAGGAAATGAAACTTCAAGATCTTAAGATTAAAACCCCTACCGAACTTCTGAGCTTCGCCGAAGAGGTCGAAGTTGAAAATGCCAGCACCCTGCGCAAGCAGGAGTTGATGTTTGCGATTTTGAAACAACTGGCATCCCAGGAAATCGAGATCATCGGCACCGGTGTCGTTGAAGTCCTGCAGGACGGGTTCGGATTTTTGAGATCGCCCGATGCGAACTACCTTCCCGGGCCCGACGATATTTATGTGAGTCCCAGCCAGATCCGCCGCTTTGGCCTGCGCACCGGTGATACGGTTGAAGGTCTCATCCGCAGTCCCAAGGACGGCGAACGTTATTTTGCACTCCTCAAAGTCAACAAGATCAATTTCGACGAGCCGGAAGCCGTCCGTCATAAAATCCACTTCGATAATCTGACACCGCTCTATCCCGATGAGTGGCTGCGCATGGAAATCGAAGATCCGACGATCAAGGATCTGTCGGCCCGGGTGATTGATATTGTTGCCCCTCTGGGTAAGGGGCAGCGGGGCCTAATCGTGGCGCCGCCGCGTACCGGTAAAACCGTTATACTGCAAAACATCGCCCATTCCATTACCACCAATCATCCCGAATGCTATCTCATCGTCCTTCTCATCGACGAACGCCCCGAAGAGGTGACGGATATGCAGCGCTCGGTTCATGGCGAGGTCATTTCCTCGACATTCGATGAACCGCCGAGCCGCCATGTTCAGGTATCGGAAATGGTGATTGAAAAAGCCAAACGTCTCGTGGAACACAAACGCGATGTGGTCATCCTGCTGGATTCCATCACCCGATTGGGACGCGCTTACAATACGGTCGTGCCGTCGTCGGGCAAGGTTCTCACCGGCGGTGTTGACTCCAATGCCCTGCAACGACCGAAACGGTTCTTCGGTGCCGCCCGAAATATTGAGGAAGGCGGATCCCTGACGATTATCGCCACCGCCCTGATCGATACCGGCAGCCGCATGGACGAGGTAATCTTTGAGGAATTCAAGGGCACCGGTAACTCGGAAATCATTCTGGACCGAAAAGTCGCCGACAAGCGAATTTTCCCGTCGATCGATATCGCCCGCTCCGGAACCCGCAAGGAAGAACTGCTTGTGCAGCCAATGCTCAAGAAAATGTACGTGCTGCGGCGGATTCTCAATCCCATGGGCACCATGGACGGCATCGAGTTTCTCATCGACAAGCTCAAGCAGACGAAATCCAACGATGATTTCTTCGATTCCATGAACACCTGATCGGCGATCATCGGCAGTGGCCATCCCCAAAGTCCCGATTTTTTCCCCGGGACCTGGTTTCTTCTGTGTTTCTTCTGTGGTTAAACCGCGGAAAACCCTTTTTGCATTCTGGCCGGTGATTCGCGAATCACTTAAACGCTAGTGAGTTGCCGGGCGATAAGATTGATCTCCGTTCGTTCGGCAATCCTCTTAACGGGAGACGCGAGACAAGCGTTTTGACGCTGCCGTCTCCCGATTTTTTTCAGACAATTCACCGTGACAATTCACTGTGACGATCCAGCAGGACAATCCAGCGTGAAATAAGCGCTTTTGCTTCTGTATCCACCGTTGCGATCAGGAAGGGGAGGTCTCTTCCGCTTTATCTTCCTGACTTCCAGCCATCTTCCAGCTTATTCCTGATGGACGTGTTGGCAGGAAGACCCTGTTCCGTTCTTCTTCGGTTCCATGGAGGTCGGAAGATCCCGGGTTCCTGCTTCCTGTTTCACGGTTTCGGATAAATCGAAGCCCGCCGCAGGGATTTGCCAGGCTAATCCAGGGGCCAGGTCTGGCGTTCATGGCGGATCGTATCCACCAGTGCCTGGATATCCGAGACTGGAGCCGCACATTTTGGACCGAAACAGACATAACCCTGAGGCTGGTCACTGTCCAGCAGTTTGGCCGCCGCCGGAGATGCTTCGGAAATCGCTGACTGGGCATCCACGGACTGGACCACGGTCCCGGCAAGAGCCACGGACTTCAGGGCCGTCCGCAGGGGAATTTCGCCGGAGGTCTCATTGACCAGGACGATATGCGCGGGGGTGTTCAGATCCATGGCGCCGCACAGCAGCCCGGTATGGGAAATGATGTTGCGGGCGAAGTCGGGACCAAAGGCGCGAAGACTGGCGAAGGCGCGATCGATGAAGCGGTCCTCGCCCGTTAGAAGCCACAGGGCCACAAGGTTTGATAT
>JBPCWG010000540.1:0-8321 GCA_051009705.1 Methyloligellaceae bacterium
CAGCAAGACTATGGCAAAGAACGTTTGGACAGCAGATGAGATCCCGGATCAGTCCGGGCGCACTGTGGTTATTACCGGAGCGACAAGCGGCATAGGCAAAGAAGCCGCCCGGGTTCTTGCCGGTAAAAATGCAAAGGTCATTATTGGCGCGCGGAACATGGAAAAAGCCGATACCGCTATTGCGGAAATCTGCAGTGAATTTTCCGGGGCCGATATTTTGGCACGGCCCATCGATCTCTCGGATCTGAAGTCTGTGAACACCTTTGCCCTGAATCTGAAGACCGACTTGAACCGGCTTGATGTGCTGATCAACAATGCCGGCATCATGATGTGTCCCTATGCTGAAACTGCAGACGGATTTGAAATTCAGTTCGGAACAAACCATCTCGGCCATTTTTCCCTGACGGGATTATTGCTCCCTCTCCTTACAAGCACACAGGAATCGCGGATCGTCGTGGTTTCCAGCATGGCACACAAAGCCGGTCAGCTGGATCTCGCCGATCTGAACTGGAAGAACCGGACCTACAATAAAACCCGTGCCTATTCCGACAGTAAACTTGCCAATCTGTATTTTGCGCTGGAACTTGCACAGCGGCTTGAAGAATTTGATTCGACTCCGCTGGTCACCGCGGCTCACCCCGGCTGGACAGCCACGGAACTTCAGCGTCATTCCGGTGTCGCTGGATTTCTTAATAACTTCTTTGCCCAGAGAGTTGAGCAGGGCGCACTCCCGACACTCAGGGCGGGGTTTGATGACGGTGTGCAACCCGGTGATTATTTCGGCCCATCGGGTCTGTTGGAAATGCAGGGGCATCCGGTTAAGGTTTCGCCAAATGCCAAAGCAAGGGACCAGATGATTGCGAGGGAACTTTGGCGCTTGTCAGAAGAAATGACCGATGTTTCCGTTACGGTCGAGGCAAGCAGATCCTCCATTGGACAAGGATATGACGCTCCGGCGGCTTCCGAAAGTAAGCCGTAATCGGATTAATTTATGCAACGATGGTTCAAAAATATCTTGATACGCTCAATTACCTATTCAATAATGTTAATTGTTCTCAATAAATACTAAATGACGGAGGAAATATGTTCAAAACAATAACAAAAGGCCTGGTGATCGCGGCCCTCGCATGCGTATCGACTGCAGCACTTGCAGGTGGGGAATGGAAAGATGGTGTGTTATTCACCCAAAAGAAGCTTGCATCACTGAAAGGCCATGATGCCTACAGCATCGAGTTTGGCCTACAGCCAGGGAAATGTACGGGGGAAATAGTCGCGGTCAGCGAATGGCTGAAAATGACCGATGGGACAATGGTTTTTGCCTATCCCGGTAAAGGCGAGAACACCCGCAACAAGGGTGATGAATGGTACCAGGCTAATGGGACCAAGGTTGTCGTCTGCAACAAGAGCAAGGCGAATGCCATACTTGTCGGCGTACAGTTCCGACCGGAAAAATAAATCTGTTTTATCGGCAGATCTATAAGAACCCGGGAAAGCGGTGTCGGCGCACCGCTTTCACAATTTTCACGGAATTGGATTTGACAACAATGGCCTGGACTTAATCGCTATCATTTGCAATTTGCATGTATGAGTTTGGCGCGAAAAAGTATTTGATCCCGGGGAAATGCAACTCAAGAGAATAAATCTGATTTCCACCGGGTGGTTGGTTCGCGAAGCATTGCTCGCGTGCGAATAACACTTTAACCTCTCACCATTGCTCAATGCCTGGAACCGACCACAGTTCTGTTTCGGTAAGTGCCATCCAGGGTCTTCGGGAGGAAAAACAATGAGTGTCCAGTCTCCACCATTTCGTGCCGATCATGTCGGCAGTTTACTGCGCCCGCAGGCGGTCACGGAGGCGCGCAAACAGCATTTTGAAGAAAAACAATTGCCCGCGGAGGATCTTGCATCGGTTGAAAATGAAGCCATAAAAGAAGTGATCAGGCTGCAAGAGGATGTGGGATTGAAAGCAGTAACCGATGGTGAGTTTCGCCGTTCTTTCTGGCATTACGATTTCATGGGAATGCTTACGGGGTTTGAATTGGAACAACGGGATCAAGGTGTGCAGTTTGCCGGCATTCAACTCCCCCCCACATTTCCGACTATCCGGGCAAAGCTGGATTTTCCCGATGATCATCACATGCTGACGCATTTTGAGTTTGTTCGTGAAAACACGCGGGTCGTGCCAAAAATTTCCATTCCCGGTCCAAGCTGCTGTCATTTTCGCACGGCTCCTGAAGATATTTCACCTCCGGAATACAAGGATACCGATGTCCTGTTTGCGGATCTTGCCGCGACCTACAAAAAGGCTGTGCAAGCTTTCTATGATCGAGGATGTCGTTATTTGCAGATGGATGATATTTTCTTTGCCTATCTCTGCGATCCAAAGCACCGGGCGGAAAAGCAAAGCCAGGGCCAGGACCCGGACTGGCTGATCGACCGTTATGCCTGGATGATGCACCAGGCGATCAAGGACCGTCCCGATGACATGTTCATCGCCATGCACATGTGTCGGGGTAATTTCCGATCGACCTATGCCGCTGAAGGCGCTTACGACCCGGCGGCCGACGCAATCTTCAACAAGACCGGTGTAGACCTTTTCTTTATGGAATATGATACGGAACGCGCCGGCGGACTCGAGCCCCTGCGCCTCCTCGCCAAGGGCAAGCAAAGGGTTCTTCCGGGTTTCATCACAACGAAATTCAGCACTCTCGAAACAATTGACGAATTGAAACGCAAATTCGAGGAAGCCGGGAAATATACCGATATCGATCAGCTCGGCATCGCCCCCAGTGTGGATTTGCCTCGACAGAAGAAGGCAACACCATCACCCATGATGACCAGAGACGCAAACTCGAGCTTGTCGTCGCAACGGCCGAGGCGATCTGGGGTAGCGTTTAGGGTCTTCCCGTTTGACTGTTATTCGGCAGAAATCGTGAGCGAGTAGCGGGCGTCTGCTGCCAGACAATCGGCTTCTGGAAGCCCGAGTTCCTTGCGCACGATATTTGTTCCAAGCACCATGGAGACCATCTTATAGCGGGCATGACGCCGGCTCATGCCTTCCCGTCCCATGCCGCAATCGGAACTGACGACAAGTCGTTCCGCTGGTATATGTTTCAGGGCATTGCGGATATGGGAAGCGATATCTTCCGGTTTCTCAACCTGCAGAGAGTGGTGGTCGATGACTCCGATGGCGACCTTTTTGTCCGTGATGTGAGTGCCGATGGCTTCGAGATCCATCATCCCGGAACTGCAGGACTCAAATGTAATCACGTCCGCATGTACCCCGTTGAGGTCTTCAAGAGATGGCGCATAACTCTGAATTTCCTTGAACATGCGTTGTTGCGAGGGATTTCCCCAGCAGGTATGGCACCAGACCTCGGTTTTCTCAGCCAGCCCCTTCACCGTATTGTTAAATACCTCGGTCATTTCCGCCATGTCGAGTTTACCAAAAACCTTGCCCCGGGCCGGGATCATGTGGATCTGGGGTTCTTCAAGTTGAACAACGGGACAACCGGCATCGGCGAGGGAGTGCAGTTCTTCATTGATGGCGTTACTGAGTGCCATGATCCGTTCCACCGGATCCGTATAATACGTGTCATCGACGGCTGCTGCTAGAAGTTCCGGAGTAATTGTGCCGAATTTTACGGGTTTTCGGGTCTGTCGCTGAGCCGTCTTCCACATCGCCGCATACTGCAAATTTCCGGGACCCACGGGACCCACAATTTTCGGCATTACCCGGGCTTCAAGATAATCGTGCAGGATATGGCCGCGCGGAAAGCCGACATTGCCGATCTTGAATACAGCCGGGTCCGGCACCCCCTGATCAAAGCCGGCCATATGGAAAGGCGGGTAACTGGTCCAGCTCTGTCCTCCAACTTCTTCGTCATAATGTGCATCGCCATCGGTACAGATATCGAGACCCGCCGTTTCCTGGTCGCGCAAATAAACAGAAACCGCGTCTTCATACTGTTCCCGGTAACGGCTGTTGACCATTGCCTGAAGAAAAGTCTGGGAACCCAGATTTGCCGTATACCAGGCGGGCCTGGGCAGCGAGCCGATAACGGTTGTCGGCAGTACGATATCCTTGGTGGCGTTGAGCATTTGATCCTCCCGTATTCCAGATTTCAAAAACTATAGCTGACGAATGGGAGAATACAACGCTGAACTACAAACGCTGGATGTGACGCACATAGTGGGGGACACGCTCGAGTGTTTACGAACTCGTCCGGATCTCAGGGATTATTTGATTTGAGTTTTTTTACTGCTCGAATTTGGGGCCATGGAATGTTGACAACCAGTTTGCGGTCAGTTCCACGTCGCCGAAAGTAAAGAAGTGGCCGCGTCGAAACAGGCTGTCCGGCTGCGTTCGGCTATATCGGGCAATGTCCCGCAGCAGATTTTCCGGCGAGGCGACCGTCAGACCTTTGAGAATATCGGATCGGCTGAACAATAGTCCGAGAGATGAGCGCACCCCACAACGTACGGCAAATTTGAGCAGTTTCTGTGTATCCGTTTTTCCCGCCAGTCCCACGTCGATGGGAAGGCTGTGTCCGTCAGCGCGAATAGATTTCTCAAATGCGATGATTGGCTCGGAATCAAAGCCAAACTGGGTCAGAATATAAAACTGGCTCGGGGATTGTGCCGCGTATGCAAGCTTGTCGGCCAGCGCCTGTTTCAGGATAGAAGCGCCTATATGGCGACTGCCCTCGGGATGTCCGGCAAAACCTATATGTTCGAACCCGTGTCGTTCGAGCATGCCGGTGTAGAATACGTCGAGTGAACTGTCAAAGATCCGGTCCGGATCTGCCTTGTCGCCTCCAATTACGAGAATTTTGTTGATGTCTGAATCTTGCAACCGTTTTAGTGCGGTTTCCAGCTGTTCGACACTTGTCAGTTTTCGTGCAACCAGATGCGGAACAGCCTGGCAGCCGGACTTTTGTACATCGATTGCGGCATCGACGACCTGTGACAGCGATGCGTTTGGCGGATGGGCAACATAGACATCGGTTCCGGGAAGGATCGGAGAGGAGATCAGGGCCTCCGCACGTGCTTCCGTAGGTATAATCTCAATTGAATAATTGGAGACAAAGGACTTTATGAGGTCTCTGATTTCTCCAGTGTTCGGATTGGCATGAAGGTCTTCCGACATATCATTATCAGTCTTTGTGGGTTCGGTTGTCATGTTGCCAAATCCGTTCTCTTCTTCTGGAACTGTCTCCGATAATCGGTAGTTCAATTTGTACGGCGGGAAACCACGAAGCTTTCATCTAGAAACCAGAGGCCTCCATATTTCTGCAAGACATCTCGTGTAATTTCGAGATAGTCACTGCTGCCGATCACCGATTCCAGCCGTTCATCTTCGATCTGTGCCACGTAGACTGCATCGTTCCAAGCAGCCATCAAGGTAGACGTTCCAATGTTTGATGTGCCGATTTCGTCGGGCAGGGTGTGCATTTCATAGCGGAATATAGAGCGACCGTCGGCATAGGCATTGAAACTGTAACCACTATTGGCGCCCCCCAGTTCTTTCTTCAGTTCCTGCAGGATCACATGGCGGTTATTGGTACTGAACGGATCTTCGCCGGGCCACATATTCTGAATGACGTCCAGGCCCGGATCTTTCCCATAAGAGTGAATTCCTATGAGTCTTCCGCCCGGGGCCAGGCTGCGGGACAAAGGCGCCAGGACGCGGGAAACCTTGAAACCGACTTGCATCCGGGAGCGGTAAGGCTGGGATGCAATCACCAGGTCGAAGTCCGCCGACTTGCGGTCCGGCCGCGGGATCACCTGGTCAAGCATGAATTTGTGGTCATCCCGGTATAGTACCATCACCGACGGTTTGATATAGAGCGGGTTACCGGTTATTTCGCTGTGACGGGCCCCCCAACCGTCAACAAGCAGCGATTGCAGGGAGCCTATCTGCTCCTCGAATTCCCGGGACGTGTTTCCCGAAAGGGGCACGTCGATCCAGTTCAGATTTTTTCTGGCTTCCGATGAATTGGGTTCGAGCCACGGAGCTTCCGTATAGTACATGTTGGTAACCACAAGAACCGTAGAGGGATGTTCCGCAAACCGGTCCGGCATCTTCTGCAGTCCGAGCCGCACATCTTCCAGGCTGATCTCCTTGCCCACGACGTAGAACGGCAGAGTCGGATAGCGCGCATGCATCTGCCGCATGACACTGGTGAGGACGGTGCCGTCGCCCATGCCGGCATCAAACAACCGAAGTGCCGGAGGCGTCGGAGAGATATTTCCGATTTCCATCCCGACCCGATCGGCAATCACCCATTTTTCGCTGCAGGTGTTGACGAACATTAAATAGGACTGGCGGTTGTCGTAGAAACGAAAGTCTTGCTTTTTCTGCGGCTCTTCAAGTCTGGAAGACTTATACCGGTTTACTGTATCGGGTTCGGATTTTGTGTCCACGCCTTGAAATGGGGATGAGGAGCCATCGGGATCATCACTGCGGCTGTATTCGCCGTTTTCAATCGCTGCAATATAAGCCCGAATTTTGTCCGCAGTCGCGAGTGTCGTGCTTTTGCCGCTGCGCAATCGGTTTACAAACTTGCCGTCATTCACTGCTTTTTTGCCGAATGTGCTTTCCGCGATATTCGATCTGCGACAAAAGTCTTCGATTTCCGAGAGTAAGCCAGCCTGGGTTTCTTTTTGAGCCATGGATTGAAGCGTAACGGGCGCCAAAGCCGCAAGTCAAGGACATTTCCCGAATTATATAGAAGAATATCAATTGGGAAATGTCCCAAAATTTCTTGGGACACTGCCCACTGCAAAGGGTATATCTCTCTTTCCTAGCTGTACTGTTTTGACGAGAAGTTTCTCTTTTTGTATGAGATTTGGGTGACTCTGTGGTACGAACAACAGTGCGCACTATTTTGATATTTGTTTCTCTGTTTGCACAAATTCGATGTTTGACGGTGAGGCTCTTCCGGATTTTTTTTAGAGGCATAGTTTGACCAACCGGGTAAGCCATGGAAATTGATCAACCCAGACCGGCCTATTTTGCGAAAATTGCCGAGAATACGTTCAAGGCCAATGCTCCTGCGCGCGGCCCCTGGTCCCCTGAGCACTGCCATGCGGGTCCAGTCACTGGCCTTATTGTTCGGGCGTTTGAAGAGGTTATTCCAGACAAGATGCTGACCAGGGTCACCCTGGATTTATTGAAACCGGTTCCCATGGACGAAATTCGTGTGTTGGCCATTGTCCGTCGGGAAGGACGTACTGTCTCGACAGCCGCTGCCGAGGTTATCGATCAGGAAGGGCGTCTATGTGTATCGGCACAGTCCATGCACGTTGTTCGAAAACCTATGGAAGACCTGAAGTCGGCACCTGTGCCTCGGCTTGTACGTTCCGAAGCTCAAAGAGGTGCGTCGCCGTTGGCTCGAGGCAAACATGGCCTGCCATCGTTTACCGATTTTATTCAGGTCGCTTACCCTGAAGGCGAAAACAATGGGCTCGGGCCAAAAACTATCTGGATGAAAACGCCGCCCCTCCTGCCCTCGGAACAACCTTCGCCTTTTCAATCAATTTGCGCACTCGCAGATTGTGGTAACGGCCTTTCACGCAATGCCGAGTTCGAGGAAATGATTTTCTTGAACACGGATTTGACGATCCACTTTCACCGCGAACCCCGGTCGGACTGGCTGGCATCCCGTTCGCTTTCCCATTGGCAGTCGACAGGTATCGGCCTGGCCCAGGCGGTGATCAGCGATGATTTGGGTCCTGTCGCTACGGCACTTCAGACTTTGATTCTGAGGCCGCAAGCTTAGCGAAACCCATTCGGCTCAACCGCTCCGTATCCATTCCAGTGCGGCAAATCCTGGAGAGTCGGGAACCCCTCAATGCGTATGCGAATTTCCCGACGTCTGATGCTCGTATTTTGTAGCAATCGGCATGTCATTTGACGGCATCTGCAAGAATGTTCTGTCACAATTTATTCCAGATTTGAACGGAAGATTTACCGGATCAATTTATTGGATTTAACAGGTCACCCCCCATATCTACTTCGATGGCGCTCCGTTGGAGCCTAAGGAGGAAATTGATGGCAACGAATATAAGAGTAAACGGAAAGTCGGTGAGCGTCTCCGCGCCCGATGGAACGCCCCTATTGTGGGTTATCCGGGATGAGTTGAAACTGACGGGTACAAAATTCGGGTGTGGTGTGGCTGCCTGTGGCGCCTGCACGGTGCATGTGAACGGTGAACCCGTACGTTCCTGCCAGACGTTCATCGAAGATGTCGATGATAGCGAAATTACCACGATTGAAGGTGTGAATTCCAAAGTAGCGACAGCGGTCCAGAAAGCCT
>JBPCWG010000541.1:0-6402 GCA_051009705.1 Methyloligellaceae bacterium
CTATTCAGAAGCAGATATTGTCCCTGATCCGCAACCTTGCCAGGGAACAGGAGGTTGCCGTACTTCTCATCACCCATGATATGGGTGTCATTGCCGAAACGACGAACACGATATCCATTCTGCGCAACGGTCATCTGGTTGAGGATGGCGATACTTCCGACGTTCTGGGCCGTCCCCAAAAAGCCTATACCCGTAACCTCATTTACGCCGTACCGCGCATTGACCGCCGACTCGACCGTTTTTCGGCAGTGCTCGATGAATCAGCGGAAATAACGACAGATATGAATTCTCGCGTAAAGACAAAAGAGGTCGCTCGCACATGGCTCCTTGAGAATCGGTCCGGCTCCACCGGTTCCGATTCACAGACACTGGAAATTTCCGATCTTTCGGTTGTATTCTCTTCGCGTCCATCCCTGTTTGTGAAAAAACAGCAGTTCCGTGCCGTCAACCGTTTAAATTTGGCGGTCCGCGCCGGAGAGACCCTCGGGCTCGTGGGAGAAAGCGGTAGCGGTAAGTCGACGGTGGCAAAAACCATTGTCGGCATCCACCGGGCTGCTGCCGGCAGCATCTTTTTCAGGAACCAGAAAGTTGACATTCAGAACAAGAGGAAGAGGGATGACCCGACACGCCGATCCGTACAGATGATATTTCAGGATCCATATTCTTCGCTGAACAATCGCTGGAAAATTTACGATATCGTCGCAGAGCCATTGAAATTCTACAAATTACACGATGGCCAGTTGCCGGAAGAAAAGATCGTTTCTGCGATGATTGAACTGGTGGGGCTGCCAACAGATAGCCTCTATAAATATCCGCACCAGTTTTCAGGTGGACAGCGCCAGCGGATTGCCATTGCCCGGGCCTTGATCGCGCGGCCGGAATTTCTGATCTGCGATGAACCCACATCGGCCCTTGATGTCACAGTGCAGGCGATAATTCTGAACCTGATCAAGGATATTCAAGACCAATTCAACCTGTCCATTCTGTTTATAAGCCATGATCTGCCTGTCATCCGCCAGATGGCTGATGAGATCGCGGTTATGAAAGCAGGTGAAATCGTCGAGTACGGCCCTTGCGAATCTTTCTTCGCAGAACCCCAGCATGTCTATAGTCGCGCCCTCCTGGCCGATATACCGTCCCTGGATTTACTGGGGCAGCCTAACAATGCCTAGGGGAACAGGCCCTGAACTAGGCCTGTTCCCCCGGGATTTGGATCAGCGACCCTAGCCGCCGCAGTCTACAAACGATGTTTGGGCGGACTTTGCGCTGGTAACGCTGATGAGGGGCTAGTTAATATTAACCCACCTCAGAATAAAGAAATTATCCGTGCGCTGGGTGAGAGTGATATTGTCCTTGGATCCCCACACTAGCGGCTGAACATACAGCGGCACATAGGCCACCTCATCCTGGATAATCTTGTGAATTTCATCGATCATCGCCTGGCGCTTGCCGTCGTCCAGTTCAGTCTGGATTTCGGGGAGCAGCTCGTCGATGCGGGCGTTGGAATATCCACCGAAGTTCCAGCTTCCCAGTTTTTTCTCCTTGTTTGGTGTTGAAGCCAGGAATCGAATTGGATGTTCCGCGTCAAATGTTCCCGGAGACCAGCCGAGGAGATACATATCGAACGCACCTTTGCGCAGTTCTGGCCAGTAGGCACGAACCGGCATGGCTGTCAGATTGGCTTTGATACCGACTTTGGCGAGCATACTCGCCGCCGCTTTGCAGATTGCCTCATCGTTGATATACCGATTATTCGGACATTTGAGGCCGAGGCTGAAACCATTGGGATAGCCGGCCTTTTTCAGCAGGTCTTTCGACTTCGCCGTATCGAGGGGCAGGCGAGCCTTCAGGCCTTCTGAAAATCCACGCATAGCCGGGCTGACCAGTTGCGACGCTTCCTGGGCATTGCCACGCATGATTTTATCAATCAAGGCGTCTACATTCACGGATTGATAAATGGCTTGACGCACCTGCACGTCCTGCAATGGATTTTTATCCTTCGTTTCCTCGGAAAAGTTCAACTTGTCGAACTTGTGCCCGAAACCGAGCATGAGAACCCGGGCCTCTACGCCCTGGTGAACCTTGATACCAGCCCGGTTTTTCAACCTCGGGACATCCTGAAGGGGGATGGGTTCAATAAAATCTATTTCGCCTGAGAGAAGGGCCGCCAATCCTGTGGCTTTGTTCTTGATGGGGGTAAAAATCGCGCGGGTGATATTGTGTTCCGCTTTGTCCCACCAGTCGTCGTGGGGGACAAGTTCTGTTTTCACGCCGGGATCGCGAACGGCGACTTTGAAAGCCCCGCTTCCGTTAGCCGCGCGCGTGGCGGTGTTTTCCTTCTCACGCGACGGTTTTTCACTGCTATTTTTTTCCGCCCACCCCTTGTCGAGAATCATAAAATTGGCAATCGAATCCGGGAACAGTGGATTTGGTCTTTTGGTGAAGAAATCAATTGTATGGCTGTCGACAATCTTGACATCCTTTACTGGTGCAAACCAGGACCGAACATCAGAGTCTTCGGAAGCGGCGCGTTGATAAGAAAACAGGACATCTTCAGAATCAAACGTCTCACCATTGTGAAATTTGACACCCTTACGCAGGAAAAAGCGCCAGCCTTCGGAGCCGATCGGTTCCCACTTCTCGGCCAGGGCCGGTTCGATTTTCATCTGCTTATTGCGTCGGACAAGCCCTTCATAGACATTGTTCAGAAATCCAAGTACAGGCGCGGAATTTGTCGCATGTGGATCGAGGGTCTGGGGATCTGTAATCCCTGCCCATTTAAATGTCTTTGCTTCTGCCGCCGTCAAAGAAAGGCAGCCGGCCAATATTGCGGTGAAAGCTATACCCGCCAGCCGACCATTTGAATTAGAATTGATCATTTTTTTCCTCAGCAGTTTTCAAGTCAATTATTTAACATTTGGTCGAATAGGATAGCATTTCGATTGCCAATACAAAATGATCAAAAATGAAATTTGTGACTAGCCGCTCCATAGTTAACGATCAAAACGTCGCGAGGTTCTGATATAAGCGGGAAAATATTTTCCTCCACACCCGAATGAGACTAAGAGATCTTATGCTTCACAATTTGGTTTTGATTGAAATTGAGTTATACAAAGGAACTGAATATCTTCAGTTATTCGGATCATTGGAATTGGTTTGGTGACAATGGAACCTATAAGAATTTATGCTGCGACAGGCGCCCTGGGAATGGGTTTTCTGGATTCCAGTTTGGATCGTGCCGTGGACTGGTCTCCTCACATGATTGGTTGTGATGCCGGATCGACGGATAGTGGTCCAACTCACCTGGGCGCATCTCTGCCAAAGATGTCGGATGCGGCGATCCGCAGGGATATGTCAAGACTATTGAAGGCGCGCGATAAGTTGGACGTTCCTCTCATAATCGGCTCTTGCGGAACATCCGGAACCGATGATGGCGTTGACTGGATGCGCCAGATTACCGAAGAGCTGGCAGATGAGCTTGGCCTCTCGTTCAGGCTGACCATGATCTATACGGAACAGAAGCCCGAGCGGTTGGTCAAGGCCTGGAATGAGGGGAACATCCATGCGCTGCCCGGTGCCCCGGAGGTTGGTGCTGAAACATTTAGCAATTGTTCGCATATTGTGGCAATGGCGGGAGCCGAAGTATTTCAAAAAGCACTTGA
Source organism: Methyloligellaceae bacterium (assembly GCA_051009705.1). Lineage (GTDB taxonomy): Bacteria > Pseudomonadota > Alphaproteobacteria > Rhizobiales > CAYWUX01 > JANQOC01. The sequence continues at coordinate 3,663 of JBPCWG010000541.1, forward strand.
GGAAGGCGCAGATGTCATCCTTGCAGGCAGGGCCTCCGATACGGCTATTTACGCGGCTCTCCCTCTCATGCGTGGCTATTCGGCAGGACCCGTTTGGCATTGTGCGAAAACAATCGAATGCGGGGCTGTTTGTTCTACAAAAATGCGCGCCGACGGAATGATGGGATTTATCGATAATGATGGATTTACCATTGAACCCGCGGCACTTGATGCCGCTGCAACCCCCCTTGGAATTGCCTCCCATACGCTTTACGAAAATGCAGATCCGTTTCTGATAATCGAACCTTCCGGCGTTCTCAATACTCGTGATGCGACATATAAACCTCACGGTAATCGATCAACACGGGTCGAGGGTATGAGTTTTGAGCCTAAGCCCTACACCATAAAACTTGAAGGCGCCGTTCCCACGGGCTTTCAGACAGTTGCCTTTGGCGGTGTCAGGGACCCTCTGATTATCAGGCAGATGGAGCACTGGCAGTCTGAAATGATGGGTCAATTTGCTGAGCGTACCCTGGAACTGTTTGATCTGACACTGGGGGAAGACCTATATATTGAGATCAAAAATTACGGTCAGAATGCTGTAATGGGTTCCGAGGAAACCGAAACCGAGGAGCCTCACGAAGTCGGCCTGTTATTTATAGTGACTGCACCAACTCAAAAAGTGGCCAATGACGTCGCTCGATTTGTTGTTCACCTAGCGTCCCACTGGCCGATTCCGGAATGGGACGGATTCATCTCAGGAATCGCGTTCCCGTTTTCCCCTCCCGAAATTGATCGCGGACAAACCTACAGGTTTGCCTTGAATCATGTCATTGTACCGGAAAATCCCCTGGAACTATTTCGATTTGAAACAGTTGAGGTTGGCGCATGACACGCCTTGCCGACCTTGCAAAACTCATTCGCTCAAAAAATGCCGGACCGTTTTGGATCACATTTGACATCATGTTTGAATCCGACGCCAACTTCGAAAGGGTCGCCGGAAGCGGTGTCATAACCAAGGAATGGATTGCGGGAACCTATAATGTGAATGTGGATGATATCATTCTGGTGAACCATCCTGCCGCCCGTGCCATAAAATTCTCCTATCCGCGAAGTCGCCCTCAAGGTGATCTCGGTGACTCGGATCTGTACGCGGGGCAACAATACGCGCCATTATTGGATCTCGAAATTGGATAATGGCAGAAATATCTGGCGTTCATTCTTTGACGATTGATTGTAGCGACGAGTTTAATCATAATTAATGAAACAGTCGGTTTGTCTATTGATTGATTTGACTTGAGAAATACGCCACACTAAAAGTAGAAAAATCCAAGATAAGGGAGGTAAACTAGTGAAATCCATTAAGATTTTAGGCGCTGCCATTCTGGCAACGTCTCTCTATGCAGCTCCAGCCATTTCGGCTGACGTTGATTCCGTACATTTCCTAATTCCCGGTGGCGCCGGTGGTGGCTGGGATGGCACCGCTCGCGGAACCGGTGAAGCTCTGACCAAAGCCGGACTTGTCGACAAAGCGACATATGAGAATATGTCGGGTGGCGGTGGCGGTAAGGCCATCGGTTACCTGATTGAGAATGCCGCATCTCAGCACGGCACCCTGATGGTCAATTCAACTCCGATTGTTATTCGATCGCTTGTTGGCCGTTTCCCACACAATTTCCGTGATCTAACCATGATCGCAGGAACCATCGGGGATTATGCGGCAATCATCACGTCGAAAAACAGCCCGTTCAAAAATTTCAAGGATCTCGCTGCTGCTTATGCAAAAAATCCGCGATCCGTATCTATTGGTGGCGGTTCCGTTCCCGGTGGTATGGACCATCTCGTCGCGGCAATGGCCATGGAAGCTGCAGGCGCCGATCCGACTAAAGTGAAATACGTCCCCTTCGATGCCGGCGGCAAACTCAATGCCGCTATTCTCTCTGGCGAAGTATCAGCCGGTTCTACGGGTTTCTCGGAAGCTGTTGCCCTGGCCAAAGCAGGAGAGATGAAAATCCTCGGAATAACTTCTGCAAAACGCGTTGACGCTTTCAAAGATGCTCCAACTCTGAAGGAGCAGGGATTTGATGTGGAATTCGTAAACTGGAGAGGGTTCTTCGCAGCACCGGGCCTTCCCAAGGATAAAGCGGATGCTTATCGAAGTGTGATTTCGAAGATGTACAGCACGCCTGAGTGGGAAGCCGTTCGTGCCCGCAATGGCTGGGTAAATATTCATAATCCCGGTGACAAGTTCACATCTTTCCTTAGTGAACAGGAAAAAGTCATCTCCACGCTTATGAAAAAACTCGGATTTCTATAGTTCGATAGAACAATGAACTCAGGATTCAAAAATAGAATCCTGGGTTCATGGATTTGTGGGGAGGGATCGTGAAATTCGATAAATGGATCGCGCTGCTTTTTTTGCTGCTCTGCATTATCTATGGTTATGCAGCCTTCACCTACCAGCTTCTTCCATTTGAAAGAAATCTCGCCTTTCTACCCAACACATTGCCAAAGAGCCTGGCGATACTTGGAGCAATCATCGCAATTGTCGTTCTCCTTTCACCCAATGTAATCGGTGACGATGGCGAGGTGCTCGGTGCGTTGAATTGGGAACAAATCCGCCAGTTTAATTACGGGCAGGCCCTGTTCCTGATATTCGCAATGGTTGCCTATGCCCTGTTGCTGCAGCCGATCGGCTTTGTACCTGCTACGGTTCTGTTCATTACGGGCGGCGCGGCAATTCTGGGAGAAAGAAAATTTC
>JBPCWG010000542.1:0-17880 GCA_051009705.1 Methyloligellaceae bacterium
GGAAAAAGAAAAGCTGCTGAATATATTCAGCAGCCTTAGAGTTGGGGGCAGAAGACGAAGGAAACAATATTGAAATATTTCCACTCATCTTCAGGGGTAAGCACATTCGTGGAGGAATGTGCTGTCTCAAAATGGTTATAGTCGTGACGTGCAGGTGAAGACTGGAAGTGTCGGCAAAATCATCCGACCCGTGAACAATCAGCAAATTACAAAATGAAGCCTGCTTGCAGCTTCCCCACATATGTCCCTAACCAATATTAATTTTATAGAAAGCTGGAATGTTCGCCACAAAATTCGTTATTGCGTTGCACCATAAGAACTTCACCTCTAACAGTTAGGCACTGTCGGCCGCTTCTCGTATCGACGAAAGACGTAGGTCCCGTGAGCGTTTGATCCATAGGCGACAAACTCCGAAGATGCTAGACAGGGCAGGCGCTACATGGTTCGAGAATGAATTGTCGACATAGTGATAGCGACAGTCGTTAATGATGCCAAAAAAGTTTGTTGAGGACACGTTATGGAGAGTTTCAAAGCCCTGCAGCTGCACAAATCGGACTCGGGCCCGGACGTTCGCTGGGTAGATTTGACAAAAGATGATCTGATGGAAGGAGACGCACTGGTTCGCGTTTCTCATTCCACGATCAACTATAAGGATGGGCTGGCTATTACCGGCAAAGCACCTGTCGTTCGCAAATGGCCGATGATTCCCGGTATTGATTTCTGCGGTACAATTGTGGAATCCGGCTCTCCCGAATTTTCCAATGGCGACGAAGTTATTCTCAATGGCTGGGGCCTCGGCGAGACTCATTTCGGCGGCTATGCGCAATATGCCCGTGTCAAGAGTGACTGGCTCGTGCACAAACCTGATGGATTTTCCCCGGCTGAGACCATGGCCATAGGAACCGCCGGCTATACGGCGATGCTTTGTGTCCTGGCGCTGGAAAAGAATGGGGTGTCACCGTCGGACGGACAAGTTTTGGTCACCGGTGCCTCGGGCGGTGTCGGCAGTGTTGCCGTGGCTCTTCTGGCCAAGCTCGGCTATCAGGTTGTCGCCTCGACAGGGCGGTCGGAAGAAACCCCGTTTCTAAATTCTCTTGGAGCCGCCGAGGTCATTGACCGAGCGGAGTTTTCAGGGGCACCTAAACCTCTATCGAGAGAACGATGGGCGGGGGCTATCGATGTTGCGGGGAGTGGAACACTGGCGAATATCATCAGTCAGCTCCAATATGGAGGTACGGTGGCCGCCTGCGGCCTGGCCCAGGGCATGGATTTACCTGCTTCGGTTGCGCCCTTCATTTTGCGTGGTGTCACTCTCGCCGGAGTTGATTCAGTAATGGTGCCGAAAGAAAGACGGATCGTGGCGTGGAACCGGCTGGAAGCGGATTTGGATCGCGATAAACTTGCCGAACTCACTCAGACCTTCCCCCTCAATAAGGTGGTGGAACTGGCCCCCAAAATTTTGGCCGGACAGGTCCGCGGACGCGTGGTACTGGAAATCGATTGAGTCACAATTCCCCGGGAACGTAAATTGGCCGTAAACAAAAATTAATACTTTAACCGTGGGGCAGGCTGAAAAACGTAAGTTTGTTCATATTGTGTTATTACAATTTGATGCAGTTTAGGCCTCATGGTTTATCGCGTAAGAGTTGCAGTAGTTTTGTGTTTGGGTTTGGCGTCGATCGCCGCGGGTTGCGGATCGATCAAGAAATCTCTCTCGAAAACAAAACCCTATTTTCTGGCCAAGGAAGAACCCTGGCGTCAGAGTGAGGAATTTGTCTGCGTACGGTCCGGAGACGTGCGCCGGTCAGCCTTCATTGTTCCCAGGTCCAGAATTGACGGTCCAAGTTTTTGTGGTGCCGAACATCCTCTGAAAGTGTCAGCACTGGATCACGGGCGTGTTCGGATGTCTCCGTCAGCTACCTTGCGTTGTCCCATGGTTCCGGCGATGGAAAAATGGATCCGGGAAATTGTTCAGCCTGCGTCCCATCGGCATTTCAATCGACCGGTCAAGGATATGAATATCATTTCTTCCTATTCCTGCCGTCCACAGAACAATAGGCACGGTGCGCGTCTTTCCGAACACGGCTATGCCAATGCGATCGATATTGCAAAATTCACCCTCGCTGGCGGCCGGACCATTGACATCAAGAAAAGTTGGAGAGGGCGGAGCCCGGAAAGTGCCTTTTTGCGGGAAATTCATCGTGGCGCCTGCCGCATATTTTTCACCGTGCTCGGCCCCAACTATGACAAGAATCACTACAATCATTTCCATTTTGATCTGGCCCGTCGTGGCCGCTTTGGAACAAAACGCGTCTGCAAGTAGTGACCTCTAACGAATGTCATTGCTCCGGGCTCGGGAAATGAGATAAAATTCCTCTATGACAAGGTTCCTGAACGCACAGTGCTTTATGCCACGTCACTTTGAGATTGTGGCTTTTGGCAAATTGATGGTCCTCGGCCTTTTTTTGATGGTTGTGTCTTTTTCCCATCCAGCTTTCAGCACCGAATCCGAGGTTGATCTCGAGCTCATCCTGGCAGTTGATGTATCCCGTTCCATGGATAGGGACGAGCAAAAGCTGCAGCGCGAGGGCTATGTGGCAGCTATCCAGCATCCTTCGGTGCTGAATGCCATCAAACAGGGTCTGCTCGGGAAAATCGCCGTCACTTATGTGGAGTGGGCGGGTCAGGGGCTGCAGAAGGTCACGGTTCCCTGGACTATAATCGACGGTAAAAACTCGGCGGAACAATTTGCCCGTCTTCTCGGAGATGCGCCTCTGATCCAGTGGCGCCGCACCGGTATCAGCGGTGCGCTTCTGGCCGCCGCCGACCTGTTCGAAAACAATGGTTACCGGGGACTTCGCCGGGTTGTCGATGTTTCCGGGGATGGTCCTAATAATTCCGGCATGCCAGTCTATGAAGCCCGGGATCGCCTCATCAGACAGGGGATCATTATCAACGGCCTTCCTATTATGCTGAAGTCACCTCAATGGTCCGGTTTTTTTGATATCGAAAATCTGGACATCTACTACGAAGATTGCGTGATTGGCGGGCCTGGCGCGTTCTGGATTGCCGTCCGGGATGCCAAGGGATTCGCTAACGCTATACGCCGCAAACTTCTGCTTGAAATCGCCTACCAGGATAATTTCAAAATTCAGCGCGCATTTATCGGCCGCAAACAGCCGCGTATCGACTGTCTGATCGGCGAAAAGCGATGGCAGGAATATTTCGATAATTTCGAGTGATAAACGGTTTTCTCTGTTAGACCTTGTGATAACGCCTCTGCTGATCTATATAATGTAAAAGGTATTTACATGAAGCGATCGGCATCATCCGGGCGATATTCCAGACGCGGCTACCATCATGGCAATCTCAAGGAAGCTCTGAAGGCAGCGGCAAAACAACTGATACTGGAAAAAGGTCCCCAGGGTTTTTCCCTTGTCGAAGCGGCGCGTTATGCCAAGGTTTCACCGGCTGCACCCTACCGCCATTACAAGGACCGTGACGCTTTACTCCGGGATATCGCAGAAACCGGGTTTCAGCGGTTCTCCGAAGATTTACAAAGGGCCTGGCAAGAAGGCACCCCGGATGCGCTCACCGCGCTGAAACGTGTTTCCCACGCTTATATTGACTTTGCCTTTCAGGAAAAGGCCTATTACCAGACGATGTTCGGCGCCCGGTTGCGACAAGCCGGCGAAACCGAAAAAGCCAAGAATGCTGGAGAAACCGCATTTCAGAATTTGTTGACGATGGTCCAGGCACTGAAAGACGAATCCGGTAGCCGCCTGGATATCGATGTGGAAGAGGTCGCTCTGCATATCTGGTCGTTTTCTCACGGTATCGCGACCTTGTTTTCCCAGGATTCCGATACCAGATCTTTTGATCCCGCTCATTTGCTTGAAAACGGTGTTTCCACTTACTTGCGGGGATTGGCCCGAAATGAGTCAACTTGACGGGAGAATCCTGAGTTTGAGGGACGAAATCCTACTCGCTTAAATTATTTGCGATTCTGTGATGGGAGAAGGATCAAGGCTTTGGCCGAAGGACAGAAATTTTTATTTGAGATCGCATTTAAATTTTGGTCCCAGCTCTTGAAATTGCTGCGAGGCACACCCATAATGTAAATAGTATTTACATAACCGAAGGAGGTTTTGATGCCGCTACCGGCAATGGTTGAAGATCTGCCGAAACCCGTCTGGATTGCATTCATGATACTCGGGTTCATTGCTTTCTGGCCGATCGGACTAGCAATTTTGGGCTATATGTACTGGAGTGGAATAATGGGATGTTGGAAGGGTAACAAGAGCATGAGACAATGGCGTGGACCTGTGACTTCGTTCAGGTCTTCCGGAAACAAGGCATTTGACGAATATAGGGAAGCCACGCTCAATAGGTTGAAGGAAGAGCAGGACGAGTTTGAAATGTTCCTGGAGCGCTTGAAACAGGCCAAGGACCAAAAAGAATTCGATCAGTTCATGGCCGAACGTAACGGTGCACCTTCAGCCCACGGCTGATAATTTCTGAACCACAATAAATGTTACAAATTCGCGCGTTGGCAGGCTTTGCTGAGGCGCGATTTGTGTTATCTTGGGCACGGGTAAAGAGGTGCTGATTCAGGACGTGCCCGGATTTCAGAGAACTCCGGAAAACAATCAGGAAATTTGCATCTTTACCGCATCGGTAGCCGGTTTAAGTTAGGAGAGGATACCTGAAAGGTGCATCCCAAGGCTGAAGATTACGAATTCAATCTGGACCGGGCTCTCAACACGGTGGTTGGGGTCCGCACAACGATCCCTGAAGATGCGTTTACCGCACAGATACTGGGCACTGAGCGCGCCGGTAATGGTGTCTTGATCGATGACAACGGTCTTATACTGACAATTGGTTATCTGATAACCGAAGCCGAATCGATCTGGATCAGCCTGGCTGACGGAAATACGGTCCAGGGGCATATGCTGGCCTATGACCAGAGGACCGGTTTTGGCCTTGTTCAGGCGCTGGCAAAGGTCGACTTACCGGGACTAACCTTCGGGGATTCAGACCAGGCTGAAGTTGGAGAAAGCGTTGTTGTTGCCGGTGCGGGTGGCAGACATCATTGCGTGGAAGCGCAGATCGTCGCCAAGCAGGAATTTGTGGGATATTGGGAATATGTTCTGGATGAAGCCATTTATACGGCACCGGCACACCCGAACTGGGGCGGGGCGGCTCTGATCGGATCGAACGGGCATCTTCTGGGGATCGGATCTCTGCAGCTAGAAAGCACCCTGAGCAACAACCAGTCTCAGGACGTCAATATGATTGTACCCATCGATCTGTTGAAGCCTATACTTGAGGATTTGAAGACCAAGGGGCGGTCCATTTATTCGCCGCGGCCGTGGCTTGGTATCTATGCGACAGAAATCGGTAATCGCATCGTTCTTGCAGGTCTGGCACAGGATGCCCCAGCGGAACAGGCAGAGCTTGAAGTCGGGGATATCGTTCTCAGTGTTGCCGGCGAGTCCGTGCGCAGTCTCTCGGAGTTCTTCAAGACAATCTGGTCGGTCGGCGATGCCGGTGTTGAAATTCCCCTGCGAATTCTGCGCGATAACAATACTCTGGATATTGTCGTCAATTCCATCAATCGCAATGATATACTGAAACGTCCGGTCATTCACTAGCGCCTGTCACACGAGTTCGTCCGAAAGCTCTTGCTGAACTCTTACTAAAGAATGGATTAAACTATGTCTATTTGGGGCAAAATTGCCGGGGCCGCCGCAGGACTTGCCATTGGCGGACCCATCGGGGCCCTGCTCGGGGCGATAGCCGGTCATTTCGCAGTCGATCAGTCCCGAGGCGAAGAGGGCGGTGACCAGCCGGTCGATCAGGTCGCCTTCACCATGGGCGTGATCGCGCTTGGCGCGAAAATGGCGAAGGCCGACGGGGTTGTGACCAAGGACGAAATCGTCGCATTCAAGGAAGTGTTCAAGGTTCCGGAAGAGGAAGTGAAAAATGTAGCCCGCGTGTTCGACCTGGCAAAGCAGGATATCGCCGGCTTCGAATCCTATGCGGACCAGCTTGCGCGCATGTTTGCAGACAATAAGAAACTTCTCGAGGATGTGCTCGAAGGGCTCTTTCATATTGCCAAGGCGGATGAGGTTCTGCATCCCGCCGAGGAAGAATTCCTGTCAGAAGTAGCCGCACATTTTGGCTTCACGGAAACCGAGTTCCGCTATATCCGCTCCCGCCATGTAATGAACACGGAAACGGTTGACCCCTACGATGTTCTCGAAATTTCACCGGAAATTTCCGATGAAGATCTGAAAACTCATTACAAGAAGCTGGTGCGCGAAAACCATCCCGACAAGCTGATCGCTCGGGGTGTGCCGGAGGAATTTATTGAAATTTCGACCAAGCGCCTGGCAGCGATCAATCAGGCCTATGATGAACTGGCAAAGGAACGGGGCTTGTGAGCCTGAAAACTGATTCCCCATTTGCCGACATATTTATTCCCTCTCCGAATTTTGAGCCGCGAAAGGGCGAGCCGGGAATTGATCTCCTGCTGCTTCACTATACGGCGACGGAAACATCAACCGAAGCCCTGCAATGGCTGACAAATTCGGAGTCCAAGGTTTCATCCCACTATTTGATTGGCGAAAATGGCGGTGTCGTGCAGATGGTCCATGAAAAAGATCGGGCCTGGCATGCAGGCGATAGTTACTGGGATGGGGAAGCCGATATCAATTCCTGTTCCATTGGTGTGGAGATCCAAAATCTCGGTCACGACCATGATTTACCGGACTTTCCGGACGTGCAAATGACTGCTGTTGTCCGCTTGTGCCTGGATATTGTCAGTCGTCACAAAATCCCGCCTCATAGGGTGTTGGCGCATTCGGATGTCGCACCCCATCGCAAGCGCGACCCTGGCGAATGTTTTGACTGGGCACGGCTCTACCGTGCCGGCATTGGACTCTGGGTAGCGCCGTCGGCACCAGTAGACGACGTCATTTGTCAAATAGGTGATTCATCGGACGCGGTCCGTGAGATCCAGTCTATCCTGACCAGGGTCGGATACAAAGTTAACCAATCCGGTACTTATGACGAGGAAACCGAACAGGCGGTTGCTGCCTTTCAGCGTCATTTCCGGCAGCAGCGGGTTGACGGTGCTGTCGATCAATCCACCCGCGAAACTATGGACCGGCTACTGAGTGCCGTACCAAACTCCGCTAACCTGACTTAAATTCCGAAATTGCCATCTCTGTTCGCTAACGGCGAGCTTGACGAATGCCATGGCACAGCGTTATGTCGGGGTGACCAGTCGGCCGGATGATCGCTGTTGCAGTTTTGGCTGCTTCAGAGGAAAGTCCGGGCTCCATGGAAACACGGTGCCGGGTAACGCCCGGCGGGGGTGACCCCAGGGAAAGTGCCGCAGAAAGTAAACCGCCTTGACTTTCGGGTCCGAGGTAAGGGTGAAAGGGTGCGGTAAGAGCGCACCGCGTCGCTGGCAACAGTGATGGCAGGGTAAACCCCACCGGGAGCAAGACCAAATAGGGATGGTGCGAAACGCTTGTTTCAGGCCTGTTTCCAGGCCACCGTCCGGGTAGGTTGCTTGAGATGCATGGCAACATGCATTCGAGATGAATGATCATCCTGCAGATCTGCAGACAGAACCCGGCTTACAGGCTGACTGGTTTCGTTGTACAATATCAGGGGCTGGGATCCCCCTTAAACGGCAATGGTCTCGCGGATTTATATGGGGGAGGCTTTTTCCTGCGCGTTCCCGTTCAAGCCCCTTCCCAGAGGAGAACAAAGTCAATACGCCGGTTTTGTTCCTTGTTTTCGCTGTTCGAATTAGGAAGTATGGGACGCTCTTCACCGTAACCGATTGCAACCAGGCGGTCGGCATCGACGCCCTGATCCATCAGGAAGAAGCGGACGGACTCGGCTCTTTGTTCGCTAAGCTGCCGGTTATTCTCGAATGTTCCATCGGAGTCTGTGTGTCCGGCAATCTCGATGGTCGTGTCCGGACAACGCTTGGCGATGCGGGCAAGACGGCGCAGTGAGCGGAAATTTTCCTTGCGGATGTCGGCACTGGCTACGTCGAACAGAATCGTATCCTTGTGGATGATCCAGTTGAGATAATCCTGGCACTTTTGCGGGCTGAGAGATCCGTCGCGTTCCAGATCACGGTCGCGGATAGGCCGCGGTTCCACGACGGTATAGCGGGCATCGGCGATGGGATTGCACCAGCCGGACCGACTGCGCGATTGAATTTCACCGGCCCGGGTCAACCGCAGTTTAAACTGTATCCCGTTGCGGCAGGTCTGCACATTGTGATAGCTGTCGCGGGAATTCAGAATTTTGACGGGGAAATAACCCTTTGCAGACAAGGCGCGTCTTATAGCAGATTTGGAACTGTTGTTAGCTGCTGAATAACCGAAACACCGGCCCCTGCGTCTGCGGTCGGCGATTTCGCCATTGCGGTCCAGGGTCATGCGGAAACGATCCTGATGTCGGCAGGCATTGACGACAAATCCAAGGCGGGATTGGTCGACGATGGTGACCTGTTCATAGCCACGATCCTGCAACACCCGGCGCACATCGTGATCCGATATGATCCGGATCGCGTCATCGGAACAGGATCCTTGCCGGCGCCGGTCGGTGATTTCAGTCCGCGCGTTGAGGGTCAGGCGAAAACGCGAATTCTTGCGACAGGCTTCGGCGACGTATTTCGGCGGCGATCCATCAATTATATTGACGTTTGAATACCCTCTGTGGAGGAGTACGTTGTAAAGCTCGGTTGCCGACAATTTCGTATCGGCGAAAGCGGATTGGCAAATGCCGATGTCCCGTTCGGACTTGACGTGGTACCCGCGGTTCATGGTTATGAGAACCTGGCGGCCGTTTTGACAGGCCCGAACGCCCTTGTAAGGGTTTTCGGTGCTTTCGATTTCAATATTCTCAAATCCCCGATTGGACAGTTCGGCGATGATTTGTCCCCTTGCCGGACTGGCGGCATGTCGTTTGTCCGGGCAGGAGCCCACATAGCGTTGTCGTGTGATTTCATAGTCGGAACCGGTGGATTTCCGATCATCATGGTCGGAACTGACCGTCACACGGTAGAGATCTGACTTTCGGCAGGCTTCAGCAATGGCCTTGTCGGCGGAACGTTTGAGAATCCTGATCGACCGGAAGTCCGATTGACGCAAAAATTTTTGCACGGACTGTTTGGTCAGCTCCCGGGTTTGTGCGACATCGTCTGTTTCGAAATCTTCAGGATACCGGTCGTCGGCAGCATATCTTTTTGGAAAATCATCGCATCGACCGATATCAACACGGTCCACAATACTGTTGCTGCGATTCAGTGTCAGCACAAACTTCTTTTTATTCTTGCAGGCTTCGGCCACGAATTTCGGTGGTGAGTTATCGCGGATCGTAACCTGTCCATATCCGCGTTGAGCAAGTGCTTGGCGCAATTCGCGGTTTTGACTGGAAGCATCGGAAGTGATCGAAATGGCGTCACGGCAGCGACCGAGTTTTCTGCTCCGGGAAATCTCTCCTTCAGGACTCATATCAAATTGATAAAGAGACTTATCCCGGCAGGCCCGCATGCTATGGGCATCGGGTGAGGACTCTACGAATTTGATGCCCGTGAAGCCTTTGTTATACAAATTTTCCTGCAATTGATCTCGCGTAAGGCGGCATGGACCAAGGGCCACGCGTCCTTTGATCTTTGCCCGCCGGTTCAGGGTCAGTTTGTAGCGGGTGTCGTGGCGGCAGGCCTCGACAGCATAAGGATAGACTTTGTCGATCCAGCGCAGATTCTTGTAGCCCCGGGCGCGTACGTGCCGTTCAACAAAGCCTGGGCCGGACACGGTGAAATCAGTCCGCGACTGGGCGAAAACCGGCTCAGCAAAACTGCCGATTAGCAGGAGGGGGAGGGTGGTAATGGCAAATCGTTTCATTGGCTGAATGCTCTCAGGTCAACCGTTTGCGGATATTTGATTTTCCTGAATACAACAGCAAAAATGAACCGGACCTGAACTAGCCGACATCCGAACTGGAGAATAATTTGCGGGTAGGGAGCAATCCCCGGCGTTTATTCCGAAAGAAACATGCGCATGGCCATAATCGTTTCCGCCGGTTTCTCTTCGTGGGGATTATGTCCGCAATCTTCGATGATCTGCATGGAGGCATCCGGCAGGTCATTTTCCAGCCGAAAACCATTGATCAGCGGCACAATTCGATCATGCCGGCACCAGATCAGTTTCGTTGGAATATCGAGATTTTTGAACCGGTCAATGGCTTCGACAATACCCGGTGAAATGATTTGCCGGGCTGTTTCAATGAGTGCTTTCCGGCCCGCCGCATCGCGTAACGGACGGGCATATTCTTTAACGGATTGCTCGGGAATGCGATCATCTTCCAGGTAGGCAAATTTGAGGGCCGTGCGCACCTGCACCTCGGCGGGAATCACGGACACACCCAATTGCGACAGGCCCGGCGTCCTGAGGGCTTTCATATAGAAAGGCAACGTCTGAGGGTAGGCGATGCTGTCGATAAGAACCAGTCGTTTGATGGGTGACTTCTTTTGCGACTGTTTCAACTGAATGGCCGTCGCCAGGGCGATAGCTCCGCCGAGTGAATGTCCCACGACGGTCAGGTTTTTGAGATTTTTCTTTTTGATGAACTGGCTGATCAGATCCGCCTGATCAAATATGGAGTATTTTCCATCGGCAGGCTTGTCCGATTCGCCAAATCCTTTGAGGTCGACGGCGATAGCGCGATGATCACGGCTGAAGTCCGAGACCAGATGGCGCCATGTATAGGTATTGGCTGCAAATCCGTGAATAAACAGGATCGGTGTGCCTTTGCCTTCATCGCGGGCAAATATTTTGTACGGGCCCTTTGCTCCATTGAAGAGGGTGTAGGTGCCTTGGTCCTGATGTCCAAGGGCGAAGTGGTGGGGTGTTAATTGGGCGCCGCATCCTGCAAGAAGGATGACCACCGCTAAACAACTCAATAGTTTGTGGACGTGTGTACGCCTCATCCACTTAACTCCGAATCTACGCCTAATAACTTACAAAAGGAACCCCTAAGAGCGACGACCGAAAACCGGAGCGGCATTTCGTTGCCAGATCCGAAACGCTCTTCAATTGTCGCCCTTTTATCCATATCGGATAAACTCTTTCTCATCTATAAAAAATTGGATGTGAATTCAGATCCAGCGCGCTTCCGAACGGAACAAATACAGACAATTGTCAATTCGCCGCTGTACTTCTCTTCAACAAAATTAGTAAAGAACTCAATAATCTGGCTCTTAATCGGAATCGGCTCGTAATCAAATTTGATAGGTGTTGCAATAAGAACATCACCACAAATTTAAGTCGCACATTCATTGAAACGAATACGAAAATATGGTCAGATTGTGACCTTGTTTGGTGGGGACCAGTCTCGAGGACAAAAAGCGTGTTGAAATCAGAAGTATTGCGTTGTTTGCGGACTTCGTCCGAGTTGCGTTTTCGTGGGTTGAGCGGTTGCTCTCGGTTATCCCTGGTCCTCGGTCTGTCGGGGGTTCTTTCCGTTACATTGATGACGTCAACCGCACCGACAGCCCTTCACGCGGCTTTTGATCAGAGTGCAGATAATCCATCCGAATATGGGGCGATTGCCGGGCAACGCGCAGCGAAGGGCACACAGGCACAGGCACAGTCCCGTACGGTCTATACCCGTATTGCCGCCAAACGCAAGAAACGCAAACGTGCTCGTTACAGAAGTAAGAAGAAAACGCGGTCAAGCCGCTCTCTGGTCGCGCGCGGAAAGTCAATGGAGGGGCCGGTACAGATATTTGTGTCCCTGCGGGAACAACGGCTCCATATTTACAAAAACGGTCAGAAGCTGGGTTCGTCCAAAATATCTTCCGGGCAGCGAGGCTACCGTACGCCGACCGGGATATTCAATATTCTGCAGAAAAGACGCCGTCATTATTCGAACATCTATCGCGGCGCTCCGATGCCCTATATGCAACGTATCACCTGGTCGGGCATTGCTCTGCATGCGGGTCATATCCCCAACTATCCGGCTTCCCACGGTTGCATCCGGCTGCCGCATCATTTTGCGAAATCGCTTTTCGGCGTATCGGAAATGGGTGCCCACGTGGTTGTTGGGCATGATATGGTCAAACCAACCCTCGTCTCTCATGCTGAACTGTTTCAGCCGACCAGAGTTTCGGATCTGAGAATCAACGAGACATTGCAAGCTGCGGAGAAAGAGCCCGTTGCTGGAGAACAACATCAGGAGGCCTATCCGTCGCCGGCAAACAATGAGCAGAAAGACGCCCGCGCCGAAACTTCGGTCTACAGAATTCTTCACCGCTATATATTCTCATCGGCAAAGGCGGAAAAAAAGCCCGAGCCGACTGATGACGAAATTCGTGAATTATCTTTTCGGTTGTTGGACTTTGAGGACAAGCTGTCGCGGAAATGGGCCATTGAATCACGGTCCGAACAGCCGCTGCGCATTTTGATTACCCGGCCCAGTGGTCGAGAACATATCATTGAAATCCAGAAACTTCTGAATAGTCTCGGTTTCGATGCCGGGTCACCGGATGGGTTTGTGGGCCCTCAGACTCGCAAGGCTATCCGCGTCTTTCAAAACGCCAACGAACTTACCAGCGACGGTGAACTGGCGCAGGACGTCATCCAGAAAATTTATGCCGCCGCGGGTAAGAACCCGTTCAGCGAGGCCCGGATCTATGTGCGCCAGAAATATAAGGAATTGATTTCCGCCCCGGTAATCTTGAAAAATCCCGCGGTTCCCCTGGGTTCGCATTTATTCACAGCCCTGCAACCGTCGGGCGAAGGGTCCGACATGGCCTGGAACGCCGTCACCCTGAAGGAACGGTCAGGAAAACAAACTGTATCCAAGAAAGGCAAGAACCGCTTTCCGGTACCGACCGCGGCCAAGCCGGTTCGGTCGCAAGAAGTGCTGCAGCGTATTGTCGTTCCAGAGCACATCAAAGCCTATATATCCGACCGGTTGTCGCCTGGGTCCTCGATGATCATCTCCGACAACGGCATGAGCCACGAAACCGGCAAGTATACGGACTTCATCGTTTTAACACGTTAGAATCCAGTATTTCTTCGACAGGCTCAGGGACACGGCGCCTTGGCCAGATAATCCTTGCTTGCGTGACCTCTGATGTCGCCTTTTTGTACCGGGCACCAGAATCCTCTGAGTGAGCAGATGACTTTCCACTGGGCCAGGAGTTCGCCGCGTTTGGCCGTGCCGATTACAGGCGACTTGCTCCAGGCTTTTTCCCGGATGTTGATAGCGTCAGCGCCCACGACTTCGAAACAACCATAGATTTTATCCTGGGCGACTGCTGGAAGTCCTGGTATCGCGAGGCTCATCAGCGCCGCTAAACCAAGGGTTGAAACATATTTTGAGATTCTGATCATGAGATGACCTCCGAAAGTTCTGTCTCCGCATATTGTATGTTTACGGATGAACTGGGGTCATCGCACGATTTTGTGACGGGAATTTTGTCGTGCTGTGACTGAATTAAAGCACGAATCCGGCCAGATCGTCGATCAGTTGTGCAGGAAACAAAGGCACTTTGGGCCGGCTTTACAGTAATTTTCCGGAATTGAAATCAGCGTGTCTCTCTCAGCGTGTCTCTTTCAGTGTGTCTCTCAACGCGAAAGATCGGTATTTAAATGGAACTCAACAATCTCAAAAATGCGTAAACCCTGTTCCGTCATTGGATTTGATGAGATGATACAATTCCATTTCCCCGAATCCCCGGACATCATGTTGACCGATGGGTTCCATTTGAAAATCCTTTTCGATCTTTTCATAGACATCCTGAGGCAGGGTGATTTCCATAGAATCCGATAGGGCTTCCATGCGTGAAGCCAGATTTACACCGGGTCCGAAAATATCATAGACATATTTTTGTACACCGACGATAGATCCTATAACCGGACCAGTTGCAATGCCGATGCGGCAGGCCCATTTGACCGTACTGGTTCTGTTACGCCGTTCGATGTAGCGACGAAACAAAAGGGCGGCCTGGGCGATATTGTGAACATGATCCACCGTTGGATCTGGAATACCCGAGACCGCCATGTAGGCGTCGCCAATGGTTTTTATCCTCTCGCACCCGAATTGCTCGACGATACGGTCGAACGACGTAAAAATATCATTCAGCTCCGAAACAAGCGCGGTGGGATCCTGCGATATGGACATTTTGGTGAAACCGACGAAATCGAGCATGAGGACAGAGGCATCGTCATAACGCTGCGGGGTCGTGACCCCGAATTCCTTCAATTCCTCGACCACGGTTTTCGGCATGATATTAAGCAGCAGGCGTTCGGCCCGCTCCTTTTCCCGCCGTAACTCCCGGGCATTTTTCTCGACCATCTTGGAATAGGATTCCAGCATATATTCCAGTTCCTTGACTTTCGAGATATTGTGGCACTCCACAAGACCCACTTCCTGACCGGAAAGTTCCTGACGCGAGACTTGTATCGACAGGGAGGTCTGACGGCGTTTGACCTTGATTTCAATTTCCTGGGTCCAACCGTCACTGTCTTTGACTTTGTCGATATCGGTAATCCCGATGATCTGATCGATGGTGGCGTTCGCCGCCCGGTCAATGAAAAGTTCGTGAAACTTCAAATTATTGAACAGAATTTCCAGGGACTTCAGATCGAATATGGCAATGGCCACGCCCACATTGTTGAGGAGCGCATTGTTGAAAAATTCCAGGTTCAGAGGCTCTATATCCGGCTTCGCTTTGGCGGGTTCGGTCATTATTCCTATGCCTCAAGATTGACGATTACATGCCGCCGGTCTTCGATCGCCTGGATGACATGATCAATGTCTTCCTTCTCCATGTTGAAGTCGACCATAGTTTTCCGGAGTATGTTAGCCATTTCACTAAACGACGCATTGTCGATATTCAGGCGCGCATGCACATTCTTCAGGGCCTCATTCGAATAGCTTGCAGGTCCGCCCATCAGCGAGGCGACGAATTTTGTCTGATGGTCAATCAAACGCCGCATATCGACATCTTCGAAATAGTCCGCAATCTGATCGGATTCCAGGAGATTGTCATAAAAGGCCATAACCAATCGACTGATAGTCGAAAATCCTCCGTAACGTTCGTACAAGGTCTGGTTCATGGTTCTGGATCCCTCGCAATTGTATTCTCAAAGCACAGGTCGGCCCGGATTTCCACGACTGCACTCTTAATCTTAGCGAATTTAACTTTTTCTCATTAACTTTTTCTCATTATAAGTAAAGATAACAGGTAAATACTCAATTAGACAGTTTTTCCGATTTAAAGGCGAATTTTCCGCCACGTTCTCGTTCCCAATACATAAATCCATCTTCAGCTGACCAAGTGAACTGTGTATTGTCGCCCACGATTTCCCGAAACGCTGCTCGAATCATGTTACCCATTGGACACGGAAATACATTTTTCGGCATCTAGTGAATTAGCGAAATTGAGCAACAAGTCCGGAGCACTCTGGTTCCCTGCGTTAGATCCTCAAATATTAAAGCAAGGGTGAAACTGAAATGGGAAATTTTGAGAGTAAGTCTGAACTGAGACAAAATCTCCAACTCATCTACGATAGATTTTTTGCAAATGTCCTTTCAGATGGGAAGGACGTGATGGCTGAGAGTGCCCCGGTTGATCTGGAAACAGCTCAGGAATCGATTGATGCTTTCATAGAGGTTTCCAGAGAAATCACCGCTCAACCCGGACTTTCCTCCTCGGGCGAAACCAGCCAGATCTCGGAATCAGCGGCCGAGAGTTACCGCAATACGCGGATTAAAACAGGTTCCTGAGAACTCTAACTCCGCCATTAAATCTTCCTCAGATTAAGCGCCTGACAAGCGATCTAGAGTGAGCTGCTTAAATTCGCAGGCTCTCTCGGAAATTCAATTCTATTTCGGGGCACTCGTTTGAATCCTGACTTGGGGTTGGAATGCCCGTTCCAATACCCCAGTAGCCATATCGGGGCGTCAGGGCGCCGAGAAAACGTATAGAAAACAAATTCTTAGAGAGTGAGAGGCGAATTCTGGCTTCGCTGCATAGAACTGCTGTGCCCGGTCGATACCTGAGTTTTCCACATTATACCATTAATGACCGTTAACCCCCATTGACTCCCAATTTCTCCCATGATATCCCAATATAGTTCGTTCAGCAGAGCTGAGTTGTGGGAGGCGTTAGCGCGGGGATCGGCCAAAACCGGCTGAAATATCGTCTCCCCAACCGATTTGAGGTGTCGGCAAACTGAATGAAGAATTTCCCGGACATTCAACAAAATGTCCGGAGCTGTTCTGTCAGGGACGGATGCAGGTACGACGCGTAACAGGCCGGAGATTGCAGCAAGGGGATGGATCGCTTTGTTTCTACATACGTCAAAAAAATTGATGCCAAAGGCCGGATATCGATTCCGCAGCCTTTCAGAAATGTCCTGGCAGCCGACGGATTTGCGGGTCAGTTCTACTGCTACCCCTCGCTCGACAATTCAGCACTCGATGCAGGCGGCCAGAGACTTGTCGACCGAATTGACGGGATTATTGAACAACTTCTGCCCTATTCAGATGAGAGAGATCCGCTCGCAACTGCACTGTTTGGGGAAAGCGAAATTATCAAAATCGATCAGGATGGGCGTGCCGTTCTCCCGGAGCGATTGCGCGACCACGCCAAGATCACAAGTGAAGTCACTTTTGTCGGACTT
The DNA here is from genome assembly GCA_051009705.1 of Methyloligellaceae bacterium. Classification (GTDB taxonomy): domain Bacteria; phylum Pseudomonadota; class Alphaproteobacteria; order Rhizobiales; family CAYWUX01; genus JANQOC01. Next base: position 16,731 of record JBPCWG010000542.1, read on the forward strand.
GGAAACAAGTTTCAAATCTGGGAACCTGAGACGTTCGAAAATTACCGGAAACAGTCACGAGGTAAAATGGACGATCTTAGAAAGTTACTGGGCGCGGGGGACCGCTCCGACGCGACAAATCGCTCGGGTGGTCAAGAAGGAGCACGGGAATGATGGCGAATGGCGGCACTGGGGGCGGTGTCGGCGGCGAACCGAAACGCCACATTCCTGTGTTGCTTCAATCCGTTCTGGAGGCGCTCAAGCCGGCTGACGGCGAAACCTATATCGACGGCACTTTTGGTGCCGGGGGTTATTCCCGGGCAATTCTTGAATCCGCGAATTGTCAGGTCATCGGCATAGACCGGGACCCCGTGAGCCTGGACATCGGCCGCGAACTCGAGAAAGCGTTTCCGCAGCAATTTACAATTGTCGAAGGATGTTTTTCCGATCTGCAGTCACTGGCCGGCAATTGTGGCAAATCGAACGTCGACGGTGTGGTACTCGATATCGGCGTTTCCTCAATGCAGCTCGACACACCGGAACGGGGATTTTCCTTTCAGGCCGCCGGACCTCTGGACATGCGCATGGGGACGTCCGGTTCCACTGCCGCAGAAATTCTCGCTGACCTTAGCGAGAAAACCCTGGCCGAAATCCTGTTCAAACTGGGAGAGGAAAAACGCTCCCGAGCCATCGCCCGGGCCATTGTCCGGCAGCGGCAGGAACAGCCGGTCACAACAACAAAACAACTTGCGGATCTTGTCGCTGCGGTTATCGGGCGGCGCAAGGACGGTATCAATCCGGCGACGCGGACCTTTCAGGCGCTTCGTATTTTTGTCAACCAGGAGCTTGAAGAACTGGCGAACGGACTTGCTGCAGCGGAAAAAATTCTCGCCCCCGGGGGCCGCTTGGTTGTGGTCAGCTTCCATTCCCTGGAAGACAGGATTGTTAAGAATTTCTTAACCCGGAGATCCGGGAACCTGCCGCTTCCCTCCCGGCACAGGCCCGAGGAGGTGGAACGGCCGGTCCAAAGTTTTCAACTTGTTAACCGTAAAGCGGTTAAGCCAACAGAGGAAGAGGTGGGGTTGAATCCCCGTGCCAGGTCAGCGCGCCTCAGGGCGGCCGTGCGCACCGGAGAGGAGACCGTGCCCCTTGATTTCGACAGTTTGGGAAT
>JBPCWG010000543.1:0-8238 GCA_051009705.1 Methyloligellaceae bacterium
AGAATATTTACAGGCTCATTCTCTTTCTTGGTATCTGCAATTTTTTTGATGATCTCCAGACCATTGACGCCGATTCGCCTGTTGATTTCGACATCTTCGTCGCTGATTTGCCGCGCAAGCTCCAGGGAATGAGACGCACGTTGTTCAACCGGCAAGGGGCGCAAGGAATCAAGACATCGGTCCAGGGCCCAGCGCAGATTTATTGCCGTTGGTCTTGTATCAAGGAGCGTGTCCCGGCACCGCTCCAGGGCGGCATCACTTGTTCCGCGGCGCATCTCCATGGCAACACCGAATGCCGCCGTCGCGCCGATAAGCGGCGCCCCGCGCACCCACATATCCGTAATCGCAATTGCAAAGTCCTGCAAACTATCAAGAGTTGCAATGCGAAATTCATGAGGCAGCCATCGCTGATCGATAATCTTAACGGCTTGTGTGTTCTCATCGTACCAGATGGAACGATAAGACTTACCTTCAACTTTCAACTCTCACCTCCGACCATCGTGACCTGCAACAACGACCCGAAGTCGTGTTGGAAATATTAAGACGGATATGACCCGGTTGATTAATCCAGAGATGACAGAAATTCACAGGCTCTAACATCCCCGTGATCCACATCAAACTGTGATGGGTATCACATTTTGCCAGCGATTTCATACCCAGATCTAGTTCAAGTTGAAACAACACGAAGGACTAAATCGATGAAAAAATTTGCAACCATCGCTGTGCTCATTGTCTCGCTATTTGGAGCCGTAAACGCTGTGCAAGCCGATCCGTTTTATGACAGCCTCCCTATCTGGGCACAAGATGTTTTCCCGGATTCAACGGAATAATTCAACTGAGGGCTCCGGTTTCTTCGACAAGACCGGGGCCACTCTATTTTTTCGCTTCTGCTGGTAATCTATTCTGTTCTGCAAAATCCAAATTTTGACAGCAATACCAGGTCACTCACCGAATATAAGGATCCTCCAAAGACCCGGACACATGATTTGACCCCAGATTTATTAGAAATTTGTGTTGGACTTCATGGTCACAGCTGGGTTTTGCAGATTGCAATATATTGAAAACTGAATGATAATTGGCATTCATCTTAAACAGATTCCATCGCTTAAAAGCGCGCAATGAACTCCATCCGCCTGACATTTTTATGGTCCTTGTTTATCGGCCTGTCCGTTCAGTTTTGCCAGGCTGCTCCAGAAATCGGGACGACCGCATCCATCAAGCGTCAGGTCGTGGGCAGTATCGATGAACAGAAGCGCGTTCTCAAAAAGCGCGATGCAATCTTTCAGCACGAGCATCTGCAGGTCTCGAAAAACGGCCGCGGCGAGTTTATCCTCAAAGACGGAACCAAACTCGCCCTGGGTCCAAATGCCAGCCTGCATCTCGACGAATTCGTCTATAATCCCGATAAATCAGATGGGAAAATCGTCATTCGCGCTCTCAAAGGTGCTTTTCGATTTATATCAGGTCTGAGCCAGAGCGAGAACTATGTCATTGAAACGCCGGTGGCGACCATGGGTGTCCGCGGGACCATCTTTGATGGTTATATTTCCGAAACTGGTGAGATAGCCGTCTTGCTTGTTGAATGCGAGGTCGATGTCTGCGACCGGCAATCACAGCGTCAATGCCGACGACTTAGGAAACCCGGTGACTTCATGCATGTCAATCTGAGGGGGCTCATTTTTGGACCGCTCAAGTGGGACGGCTCATTTCTGCAGGGAATCGGAATTGCGACGGCATTCCCGTTTATTGGCAAACGGCTGGTCATTGATCCCGTTCGGCGACTGACCCGGAAAAGCCTCTACAGCAAAAGTTTCGTGAAAAAGACATTGAGCGCGCCAAAAAAGATCGTCCGGAAATTACCCAAGCCCCGACTCAAATTCCCTTAGAAGGCGATGATTAGCGTTTGCGCGCGCGAAGCGCTTCCCGGTGGGCAATATAACTCGTCGAAGCGATGATTATCGCCCCGCCAATCCACGTCCAGATATCCGGAAACTCAGAGAAAACAAAAAAACCGATCAGTGAGGCGATGATAAGTCGAACAAAATTATAGGGTTCCAGTGCACTCACCTCCGACCACCTATAGGCGATGACCTGTGTATAATGTGCCCCACCCACCAATAGGCCGATGGCAATGAGCGCCATGAACTGAGGGAGATCCGGCCACTTCCAGAATGGAAGAGCCAGGGCAAATGTTATGGGGATCTGAATGAGGGCAAGCCAGCTGCCGATCACAGCGGGGGGTTCCCAGCGCAAAAGCTGTTTGGCCAGAATTTTCGAACCGCTATTGCATGAAATTGACAGCAACACGAAGAGAAATCCAATACTGAAACTTGCAAATCCCGGCCGGATGATAACCAGGGCGCCTGCAAAGCCAACACCAAGGGCGACCCAACGCCGGGAGCGCGGCCGTTCGCCCAAAAAGAAAATCGCCGCCAGAGTCACAACCATGGGGCTCATCAGTGCCAGCGCCGTCGCATCCGCCAAGGGAGTAAGCGATATCGCCAAGTACCAGGTGCTGACCGACGCAGCGTTGAAAAACGCCCGGATCAGATGGATGCGAAAGTTTTCTGTTCGCATGACATGGAGCCCATTGCGGCTTAACCAGGGTATGTAGAAGGCGAAGGAAAATACACTCGTGAAAAAAGCCAGTTCGAAGGGATGCAAGATTTGTCCAAGTCCCCGGACAAATCCATGGGAACTGGTGAAAAGCGAAATGGAAAGAATGATGAATAGTGAAGCGCGGATGTATTCACTATTGTTCGGCGCTTTAGCTATCAATTTGTTACATCCAAATCTGGTCCCCCAAGATAATCCGGGGCCAAGTGAGGTCGTGATCGCTCAAGATCCTTAGTCGAATTGCCAATGGCATCTATTCTGGTCGAACGAATAGATAGAGGAGAGAAATTACTGGTGAACAGAAACAGAAGTTCTATCGCTGGCACTTGAGGCAAACTTGTTGCAGAATGTCATAGCAAAAAATGTAATCATTGGCACCAACCAATCAGTGACACCAACCAATCAGTGACACCAACCAACTTCTTACAGGAGGTAGAGTAAATGTCTGCGATTACACGAACACCGGGGCAGGCGCGCGGTCGTTGTCGCTTTGTCGCCCGCGGGGATTTTGTGTGGACAGTCGGCACCGGCTCAGGCGGATCCGTCAGAGAGCAAACACAAAATACATTGTCCCAGATCGAAGCTAATCTCAAAGAAGCCGGGTCCGACAAGCACCACATCCTGGAAGCAACAGTTTATTTGACCGATATGGCGACAAAGTCGGAAATGGACGAAGTCTGGTGTGATTGGATTCCTGACGATGGCTGGCCCTGCAGGGCCTGTGTCGGCACTGATCTCGCCCCAGGCGACCTGGTCGAGATCAAATTACTGGCTGCGAGGTCCTCGTGAATCAGGCTTCTACTTTGCCACTGGAATGTTCACCGGGGAATAAATATAAAGGAATGCGAAAACCGGGAAATTCGGATAACTGAAGCGCCAGTACCCCTGCCCTCAAAAAGAGAGTGTCGTCGCAGAGAGGTTTTTTGGGGGGCATGGCCAATAGCAAGACAAATGACCCGAGAGGGTCCCTATCGGGAGGAACAGGAATTGGCAAAAATCGGAATTCAGTTCACACTTTTTTCAGCCTTCTACTCGCCGCTGATCGTCTCCTTTGCGAAGTGGTTTCTCGCCGAAGAGGGACTGGAATCGGATTGGTCGGTGGCCCCGCCCGGCAAATCGGCACTCGATGCCTTGATATCGGGAGAGGCGGAAGTCGTTCAATCGGCCCTCAGCAATGGATTTTCGACACTCGAAAAAGGCGAAATACCTCAAATTGTGCACTTTGCGCAGATTAACGAGATGGATGGCTTCTTCCTGACGAGCCGAGAACATCGACCCGGGTTCAAATGGTCAGATCTCGAAGGCGCTGAGCTGGTCTGCTTTGGGGGCGGACAACCCCTTGCCATGTTCAAATATGCCTGTCACCGAGCCGGTATCGATTTCAGCAGAATTAAGACGCTAAATCCCGGCAGTGCCAAGGAAATGGATGAGGCTTTTCGGAACGGACAGGGAGATTTTATTCAGCAGCAGGGACCATTTCCTCAGCAACTCGTCGCCGATGGCATTGGGCATATTGTGACCCAGGTCGGCAAACAAATAGGTCCTTGCGGCTTTTCAAGCCTTGCAGCTAAACCCGATTGGTTGTCGACGGACAAGGCCCTGGCATTTGTCCGAGCCTATACAAAAGCACGCCAGTTTATGAACCAGGCATCGGCGGAAGATATTGCGGCCGTGACAAAACAATATTTCCCGGACATTCACCTCGATGTTCTTGTCGATTGCATTTCAACCTATCAGTTGCTTGGCTGCTGGACTCCCCACATTGAAATCACCGAGAGCGCTTATGAGCGGACACTCGATATTTATGAATATAACGGCCTCATCAGCAAGCGACATAACTACGAAAATGTTTGCGCACGGCCACCGTCGTAATCCTGCAAATAAGGTTCCAGCCTCTCTCCCACTCAGTGATCTGCCAATCGGCAGGTTCGAGTTAGATACATAACAGAAGTTCGTACAAAGTCCGATCATGAGCAAAAATTCTAGTCCCTTGTTTCAGCCCATAAAGCTACGGTCCCTCGACATCCCCAACAGGATTGTTGTGGAACCCATGTGCCAGTATTCGGCAATTGATGGCAGTGCCAATGAATGGCATCGTATTCATCTCGGTTCCATGTGTTTGTCAGGAGCCGGGATCGTGATGGTTGAAGCCACGGCCTGTGAAGCCCGGGGACGCATAACACCCAATTGTCTTGGCCTGTACAGCGATGAAAATGAACGCTGCCTGGCCGAAATACTGCGTACGGTCCGGGAGGTTTCCAATGTTGCCCTGGGAATTCAAATCGGTCATGCGGGCCGGAAAGCCTCAATCGCACGACCCTGGGAGGGACGAGGACCGGTTGCCCATGAAAAAGGCGGATGGGCGACAATCGGACCGTCTCCGATTCCTTTTGCACCCGACTGGCCTGCGCCCAAAGAAATGTCCGATGCCGATCTCGAAACAGTGAAACAGGCACATATTCAGGCAACGGAAAGGGCCAAACGGCTCGGATTCGACCTTATTGAATTGCATTCCGCTCACGGCTATCTGCTGTCGACCTTTTTATCTCCCCTCTCCAATCACCGTACAGATAAATATGGGGGTGATCTGGAAGCCCGCATGCGCTATCCCCTCGAAGTCATCAAGGCGGTCCGGGATACATGGCCCGAAGAGAAACCCATGAGCGTAAAATTCAACGGTACCGATTGGGCGGATGGCGGATTTGATGGTGACGATGCAGTGGTCTATGCCCTGGCTCTCAAAGAGATCGGTGTCGATCTGGTGTTTCTCTCCGGCGGCGGTGTCAGTTCATCAGCCAAGGTGCCTGTTGGTCCTTCCTACCAGCTCCCCTATGCCGAACGTGTCAAAAAAGATGCCAATATTCTTGCCGGTGCGGTAGGTATGATCTACAGCCCGCATCAGGCGGAAGCCATCATTCGAGATCAGCAAGCCGACTTTGTCGGTATGGCACGTGCCTTTCTTTTTGATCCACGCTGGGTCCAGCATGCGGCCGTCACCCTGGGTGAGGACGTTGCCTATCCGCCCCAGTATGAACGCGGCAGCCCGTCCTTGTGGAAACCGGCACAAGGTTTTCAAACCTGGAACGATATCACGGATTGAGAACACGATAACCCGCTGACAGGCTGACCGGAATAAGAGCCGGTTTGCGATGAACCTGACAGAACGAGGAAATTTGAACTTTTCCATCTGTTTTTGAGGAATTTTCTTCAGAAACATCGGATTTGCCACCCATTTTCCATGCGCACTTTGATTTAGCGCAAAGACGCAAAATTTAAGTTCGCTAGATTGTTCGAAATGAAAGTGTCAGTTTTCTCGGTTCCCTGTTCCTGAATAGGTGCGGTGATTTTTTGAATTCACCCCCGATTAGGGTCGAGAACCGTGGGCACGAACAATGAGAACGGATCGTTTGGATGAAAAAAATTCTGTTCCCGACGGATGGATCGAAGATTGCCGGACATGCCTTCGACGTCGCTCTCGATCTCGCTGAATTGCATGGCGCTCAAATCCTTCTTTTTCATGCGATACTTCGGGATAAAGAGCCTGAGGAGTTATTAAATCTAAATATTCTCGCTGACGATCAGAGCCTCACAGAAGAGTTGAAAGTTCTGGCCGAAGGAAAGAAACGTTCTGCAGCCATTGAAGAAATTCTTTCCAATCCCAATTTGCCGGAAAAATATGTTCCGCCGGAACTTTTGCAGAAAATTGGGGACCTAATTCTGAACGCGGCTCAAAGAGTTTGTGAAAAGAGGAATTTGAAGAGTGAAATACTGCCGGTAAATGGACTTGCGGCCGCCGAGGGAATTGTTGGCACGGTCGAAGATCTCAATCCGGATATGATTGTTCTGGGAATGCGCGGATTACGGCAAATCGAGTCGATGACATTCGGTTCGGTTTCCAGCGATGTTTGCCGGTCGGTAAGCTGCCGATGTATCGCGGTTCACTGAACAAAGTAAAGTGTGACAATGCGAATGGATCGTAATCGACAACTCAAAATGAGAAAATAGTGCAAATGATTTGAACCTTCTTTTATGAAACGCACACTTACGCAATAATTGTCTTATGAACGAAAATAAGATTGCGAAACCGACACAAGGCCGCAGGCCAAAAATGAATATCCCGGAACTCCGGCCTATTGATATGGGCTCGGGGCCCGAATGTCTGTTGCTGGGCCTGCGAGACTTCAGCAAGGCTCCAAAATTCGGCCTCTTTTTCGGAGGTATCTATACGCTGGGAGGCTGGCTCGTCGTCTGGCTGCTATTCTGGTTGTCCATGCCTTATTTGGCTTATCCAGCAGCCCTGGGTTTCGCCTTTATTGCACCGTTTATCGCCGCCGGAATCTACGAAGTCAGCCGCCGACTTGAGGCCGGACAACCGCTCACCTGGGAAGCCGTTCTGGGTACAGCCGGGTTGCAGAAAGGCCGGGATATGGGCTGGATGGCCCTGGTCACCGGCTTTGCCTTTTTCATCTGGGTTGACTATGCAGCTCTGGTTTTCCTGCTTTTCTTCGGTCTCAATGAACTGAACCTTGATGTTTTCCTCGAAGCACTGACCACAACCCGTGACGGGCTTTATTTTATTCTTTTGGGGAACTTCGTTGGTGCCGTGATGGCGACTGTTGTCTTCTCCATTACGGCCATCTCTTTTCCTCTGCTCATGGATCGAGAAATCGACTTTGTCACCGCCATGGCGACCAGCGTACGTGCTGTCATCGCCAACCCCCTGCCCATGGCGGTTTGGTGCATCATCATCGGCCTCTGCCTGTTTGGTGCGATCATAACCCTTTTCATCGCGCTTCCCGTGATACTCCCGGTACTCGGTCACGGGACCTGGCATATGTATCGAAAGGTCGTGGCTTCTGCCGAACAACCGGAAGCTGAGCGTCTTTAATCGGCTGGGATCGCGGCAGGAATGGGATCGCGACCAAAAGCCTGAGACTGCAACCGGCCTGCTTGACACGCCTGCCTCATTTGGGCAACCAAGGCGGCGGCTAACATATCCGACACGCAATTTTAACCGATAACAAGTCATCGAACTTGACGGAACACAGGCAGGATGCGATTTAGTCCGCAAAAGAACTTATGGGAAGGTAAATAGTCCAATGAAATTTGTGAAAATTCTTGTCGCTACGGCAGTTGCCGGAGCGCTCGCGACGACCTCCGCTTTCGCCCAGACCCGTGTTACTTTTAAATCGGCGAAGACAACATCATCCTATTACCAAATGTCCGTTCAGATCGCAGAGGCGATCAAGAAGGGAAGTGACGGCAAGATGATTGTTACCGTCGAGGAGAGCCAGGGCTCCGTCCAGAATGTAAAGGAAGCCGCCAAACGTACCGGAAACTACGTTTTCACGACACCGCCGGTATTGGTGCGACTGGCACAAAAAGAGCTCGCCATGTTCAAGGACAAAGGCGATCCCAAATATGGTGAAATCCGCGCGCTTTTCCCGATCCCGTCACTGACGATGCACTTCGTCATGCGGGCCGATACGGGTGTCAAATCTTTCGCTGACCTGCAGGGTAAAACGATATTGCTTGGCAAGGGGTCATTCGGAGCCCGCGAAGGGGCGAAATATCTGAAACTGTTTGGTCTCGAAGGAAAGGTCAAACTGGCCAATGTGGAAC